>JAYVDG010000329.1:0-5550 GCA_043749525.1 Phenylobacterium sp. | reverse complement strand
CCCAGCAGCTGCTCGCCGCCCTGCTCGCCCAGAATCGTGCGGCTGTCGATCTTGGAGGTGACCTGGAAGCTGATCCGGGTGGGGAAGTTGGCCTTGATGGTGCCGGTGATGACGTCCACCGACGGGCGCTGGGTGGCCATCACCAGGTGGATGCCGGCGGCCCGGGCCATCTGGGCCAGGCGCTGGACGGCGCCCTCGACGTCCTTGCCCGCCACCATCATCAGGTCGGCGACCTCGTCGATGATCACCACCAGGTAAGGCATGGCCTCGGGGTTGATCTTCTCGCTCTCGTAGATCGGGCGGCCGGCGTCATCGAAGCCAGTTTGAACCGTGCGCTCAAAATGCTCGCCCTTGGCGGCGGCCTCGCGGGCCCGGTCATTGTAGGAGGCGACGTTGCGCACCCCGATCTTCGACATCCGCCGATAGCGGTCCTCCATCTCGCGCACGGTCCATTTCAGCGCGACGATAGCCTTCTTGGGGTCGGTGACCACGGGCGCCAGCAGGTGCGGGATGCCGTCATAGACGCTGAGCTCCAGCATCTTCGGGTCGATCATGATGAACCGGCACTGCTCGGGCGGCAGGCGGTAGAGGATCGACAGGATCATGGCGTTGACGCCCACCGACTTGCCCGACCCGGTGGTGCCGGCGATCAGCAGGTGGGGCATCTTCGACAGGTCGGCGATATAGGGCTCGCCGCCAATGGTCTCGCCCAAGGCCATGGGCAGGGCCGCGCCCGACTTTTCGTATTCGCTGCTGCCCAGCAGGTCGCGCAGATAGACGGTCTCGCGCCGCGCATTGGGCAGCTCGATGCCGATGGCGTTGCGGCCGGGGACCACGCTGACGCGGCAGGCGGCGACGGACATGGAGCGGGCGATGTCGTCCGAAAGGGCCACGACCCGGGCCGACTTCACGCCCGCGGCGGGGACCAGCTCATAGAGGGTGACCACCGGGCCGGGCCGGATCTGGTCGATGGCACCCTTGACCCCGAACTCGGCCAGCACGCTTTCCAACAGCTGGGCGTTCTGGCGCAGGGCGCCCTCGTCGAACTGGCTAGCCCGGGGCTTGGGCTTGGCCAGCATGGACAGTTCGGGCAGGGCGAAGCCGCCTGTCTTGACGAAGTCGAAGGCGCCTTGGGCCTCGCGCAACTCGCGGCCGGATTCCTTGGGCGCGGCCTTGGGAATCTTCACCGCCACCGGGGCGGCGAAGGGTTCGGGCGCGGCGGCGGTGGGCGGCGGCGGCTCCGGATCGGGCAGGGGGGCGGTCTTGGGGGCGCCGGGGAGAGACGCGGCGGGGATCCGCTCCTCCGGCGTGGCCTTGGCGCTGGCGCGGCGGGCGACGGAGGGGCGAACAGCCTTGGGTTCGGGCTGGGCCTTGGGCTGCAGGGCGGTGGCCAGCCAGGTGGCGGCCGGGCCCAGGTCGCGGCGGCGCAGGCCCATTGCATAGCCAAGGCCGCAGGCGGCGCCGAGCGCCAGCAGCAGGGCGGCGATCAGGGTGGATCCGGGCAGGCGGGCGAAGGCCAGGAGGCTGGCCACGGCATGCAGCAGGCTGTCGCCCCAGAACCCGCCCAGGCCCTTGGCCAGGGGCCAGGCGGCGGGCGCCGGGGGGGCCGCCAGCAGGCCGGCCAGGGCCAGCAGGCCCAGGGTCCCGATAGCGGCGCGCAGGCGCACCTGACCTCGGGTCTCGTCGGGCCGCGCGGATACGGCGCGATAGAGCCCGAACAGCACCATCAGTAGGGCCGCGACCCCGGCTGAAAGGCCCAGGGACTGGATGCCGATATCGGCGGCGGTGGCGCCGGGACCACCGAGCGCATTGACGGCGCGGAACGGGGAGGCGGCGTTGAGGCTGGGGTCGGCGGCGTTGTAGGTGGCGAGCGCCACGGCGAAGGCCGCGCCCGAGGCCGCGATCAGCCCGCCACGGAGCCGCGCGGTGGTCGGATGAGTCCAGGCCAGGCCCGCAATGTGCAGCCCCAACTCCAAACCCGTCTTTCGCGCCACCCGCGCCATACACCAAGCTCCCATTCTGGAAGTCTCAGTCTATGGGCGTCCGTTGGTTAAGAGGCGTTTACTTCACCTGCGACCGATCGCCGATCAGGCGGCTTTTTTCAGCGCCGGGCCAAAGCCCTCGCGCCAGCGGACGCAGCCGGGCGCGGAAAGGTCGATATCGAACTGGCGGGTGTGGTCGCGCTCCACCGTGCCGAGCGGAACCAGCTTCTTCAGTGCCAGGGACGCGGCCAGATAGGCCGGCCGCAGGAAGGCCGGTTTGTCGCGGGACGTCATGGCCAGGCCCAGCTTGCGGCGCAGCACCGCATGGGTGTGGAAGACCCCGTTCACCAGCCGCGAGTGCGTCGAGGCGAAATCCATCGACATGGAGACGTTGAGATCATCGCCGTTTAGCACCCGGTGCGGCGAATGCAGCGGCCAATAGACCGCCTCGCCGGGCGACAGCGCCACGGGTTGGGCGTGGGGTTCCATCTCGGGCCGATAGGGCAGGTCCGAGAGGGTCTCCTTCATCAGGATGGCCTCAAGAGACTGTTCGCTGACGAAATCCTGGGTGGGCGGATAGAGCAGGATCTTTTTGTGGCCGCGCACGTGCCACAGCATGGTCTCGCCCGGATCGACATGGAAATAGATGCCCATGCGCGGGCTGGAGATCAGCACTGCGGCGTCGGCGCCGGCCACCTTGACCCCGGTCTTGGCGCTGAACTCGTCGCTCAGCACCTCGAACACCCGACGGTAGCGGGGGTTGATCTTCAGGGCGCTGCGCGGGCTCAGCCACAGGGCGCCGCGCTTGGCGGCCTCCAGCAGCTCGGCGCCGGAGAGCGTGCCCGCCTCGCCGGCGATCCACAGCTGATCGGGGGGCGGGTTCTCGGCCATGGTGCAGACGGTGAGCTGGTCGCGGGGGTGCTCGTCCAGCAGCTTGATCAGGGCCTCGTCGGTGAACAGGCCGGTCTCGGCCAGCCGGTGCTTGAAGGTCAGGATCTCGCGGCCGGCGGTGGTGGCCTGGTCGGCGGAGAGCGCGGGCATCAACTCGGTCATGGCGGCAAGTCCCGTTTCAAGTCAGGTCGCGGCTCGCGCTGCAATCGCGATTCCACTTTCCCGCGATCCGCATTAGGACTCGAGCCATGTGGAGCATGCCGCGCAGCGTCTTGAGAGTTGTGGCCGTGATCGTCGGCCTGTGCGCCGTGGGCGGCTTTGTCCTGGGCGTGCGCGGCGCGCCGGAAAAGGCGCGGCTGCCGGGGGAGGGTCCCGCCGGCGCGGCGCCCGGCGTTCAGCTCCAGGCCACCGACGCCAAGCCCCTCGACGACGCGGCGCTGGCCCCGCCGCCGCCGGTGGTGGTGGTGGTGGTGGAGAAGGCTGAGGAGGAGAAGAAGCCCGACAAGAAGCCGGCGGCTAATCCCTTGGACCTCGCCGCTGACCAGACCGCGCCGGTCACCGTGGCCACCGTGACTCCGGCCAAGCCCGCCGCGCCCAAGCCCGCGACCCCTAAGACGCCGGCCGAAGACCGGGTCGGCGACCTGCTCGACGGCATCACCCCGGCCGACGATCCGCCGCACTAGGTCGGCTCATCGCGGCGAAGGCCCGGCCCGCCGGAGCGTCAGGTTGATCCGTCCGCCGCCGGGGATCAGGCGGGAAGAGCCCGCCAGGATGCGGTCCACCCCGTGATGGAACAGCCGGGCCTCCCCCGCCAGCAGGCAGACATCGCCGGAGCTCAGCCGCATCGAGCTTGTGGGGTCCGTCCGCTTCAGGCCGCCCAGCCGAAAGACGGCGGTGTCTCCAAGGGAGACCGACAGCACCGGAAAGCTGAAATCGGCCTCGTCCTTGTCCTGATGCAGGCCCATGCGGGCGTCATCGCGATAGAGGTTGACGAGGCAGGCGTCGGGCGGGGTTTTTGGGTCGGCCAGGTCCGCCCACAGGTTCAGCAAGGTCTGGGGGATGGCGGGCCAGGGCTTTCCCGTCTGCGGATGGCTGGCCTGGTAGCGATAGCCCCGCGCATCGGTGAACCAGCCCAGCGGCCCGAAATTGGTGGTCTCCACGCTCATGGCCTTACCGCCGGGCGTGATCGGCCTGTAGAGCGGCGCGGTTTCGCTGAGCGCCAGCACCTCGGCGACCAGCGAGCTCTGCGCCTCGGGGGTCAGCTTGCCTGGCCAGAGCCGGAAGCCTGTGGTCGTCGAAACGGTCATGACCCGCCATATAGGCCTGATGAGCGATCCCGCATCCATGGCGCCTGGCGCTTTCCGGACCTTGACCGCCGGAGAGCGGGGCCTCGCCCACGAAATGTTCGGTGAGGCCCTGGATGGCGCCCGGGTCCGGATCTTCGCCATCCCGCTGTGGCGCCGCGCCTTCGTGCCGGACGGGCGGCTGATCGTCTGGCCGGCGGCCCAGGCCTTGACCGACTTCAGCCTCGCCCCACGGACTCTCCAGAGCGTCTTCGTCCATGAGCTGACCCACGTCTGGCAGGCCCAGTCCGGGGTTAATCTGCTGGCCGCCAAGCTGCGGGCCGGGGACGGGCCTGCCGCCTATGCCTACGATCTCTCGGAAACCTGCGATTTCTCAATGTTGAATATCGAGCAGCAGGCCATGGTCGTGCAGCACGTATTCCTGGCCGCGCGCGGCGGTTCCGCGCCCTTTGACGGTGAAGCTTATGCAAGGATTTTAGGGACTTGGCCCGTGTCAGGCGCCACAAGACCCCGCTTACTTTAAGGGCATTCGCCCTTGCGGGGACGCGCGGCCATCCCATATCGCGACTCGACGGCGGTTTGCGCACAGGTTAACCGCCCGAGACCCTGATCGAACCGGGGACGGTGACAAAAGAAGTCGGGCGCTTGGAAACGAGGCCCCTTAAGCACCGTCCGCCACTAGTGGAGCGAGCAAGAGACTCGAACATGAGCAAGATTATTGGCATCGACCTCGGCACGACGAATTCGTGTGTTGCGATCATGGACGGCAAGCTGCCGAAAGTTATCGAGAACGCCGAAGGCGCGCGGACCACACCCTCGGTGGTGGCCTTCCTGGAAGACGGGGAGCGCCTTGTCGGCCAACCCGCCAAACGCCAGGCCGTCACCAACCCCACCAACACCGTCTTTGCGGTCAAGCGTCTGATCGGTCGTCACAACGACGATCCGCTGGTCGAAAAAGACAAGAAGATGGTGCCCTACGAGATCGTAAAGGGCCCCAACGGCGACGCCTGGATCCGGGCCCAGGACAAGGACTATTCGCCCCAGCAAATCTCCGCCTTCATCCTGGGAAAGATCAAGGAAGACGCCGAGCGTCACCTGGGCGAGAAGGTCGAAAAGGCGGTCATCACCGTCCCGGCCTATTTCAACGACGCCCAGCGCCAGGCCACCAAGGACGCCGGCCGCATCGCCGGTCTCGAAGTCCTGCGCATCATCAACGAACCCACCGCCGCGGCGCTCGCCTATGGGCTTGAGAAGAACGACGGCAAGAAGATCGTGGTCTACGACCTCGGCGGCGGCACCTTCGACGTGTCGATCCTCGAGATCGGCGACGGCGTCTTCGAGGTGAAGGCCACCAACGGGGACACCTTCCTCGG
>JAYVDG010000328.1:0-5557 GCA_043749525.1 Phenylobacterium sp. | reverse complement strand
GACAGCGCCTTGAATCGGTCGCCAAGCGAGCGGGCCTGCTGCACCGCGCGGATGCGGTCCGACAGGGGGATCGAGAGCCCGATATGGACGTGGCTCATGCTCTCCACCCCTCCCACCAGGGCCAGATCGCGGCCCCGCCCGTCGATCATGCCCGCAGCTTCGAAGGCTGCGGCCATGCTGGTGGAGCAGGCCATGATGGTGGAGAAGGCCGGGATGGTCGGGTCGACGCCGGAGTCCAGCAGCACCTCGCGGGCGATGTTGCTCCAGGTCAGGTTGGGGATCACCGTCCCCCAGACCGCGAAGTCCGGCCGCCCGCCGTTAAGCTGCCCCACCATGTGCCGCACCACCGGGACCGACAGCGCGATGGCGTCGAGCCGCGCCAGCTGGGCGTCGATCTTGGTGAAGGGGGTGCGGACCCCGGCGGCGAGCCAGATCTCGGGTTTGGCGGTCATGGCGCGGCTCCGGGGCGGGACGCCCTAGATGGGCGCACCCGCAGCAGACACCAAGGCGCAGCTCGATGCCTAGCCGAGATGGCCCCCCGCCTTGGCCCAGGTGAGGAAATGCTCGGGCCAGTGCGAGGCCGACGAACCTTCCGGCGCCCGCAGGCCGAAACCGTGGGCGCCACTCTCATAGACGTGCAGGGCGGCCGGCACGCCGAAGCCGCGCAGCTCCGTGAACGGCTGGATGCTGTTCATCACCGGCACCCGCTGATCATCGGCGGCGTGGAAGAAGAAGGTGGGCGGGGTAGCCTTGGTCAGACCCTTGAACATGTTCTCCCGCGGGCCCTTGGGGACGTTCATGTAGGAATAGCCCAGGCACATGAAGCTGGGCGTGGCGTCCAGCTCGTCGGCGGCGTCCGCCCCCGGATACAGCGCCTCGGTGGATCGGGTCGCCAGGGCCGCTGCGATGGTGCCGCCGGCCGAGAAGCCCATGATCCCCACCCGCTTGGCGCCGGTCTCTTTCACCAGCAGGCGCATGGCGCGCTGGGCGTCCTGCACCGGCGCATCCTGGCCCGCCTCCCAGCCGTCACCCGGCAGGCGGTACAGCAGGGCGCCGGCGGCGATCCCGTGGTCGGCCAGCCAGCGGCAGACCTCCTCGCCCTCCTTGTCGAACACCACGCGGTTGAAGGCGCCGCCGGCCAGGACCAGCATGGCGGTATCGGTCTTCTTCTTCGGCCGGTGCAGGCTGAGGCGCGGCTTGGTGACGCCGGAGATGTCACGGCCGGTCTGGCCCTTGTCGACGACCTGCGTCGCCTTCTCCGTCACTGTGACCTTCGATCCGCCCGGCGCGCCGTTGGGCCACAACTCGATCATCTGCCCTTCGCTGGGCATGGCGGCGGCCTTGGCCGAGGCGGAGCCCATCAGGGCGGAGGTCAGCAGTCCGGCGGCCAGCACGCCGCGGCGATCGGTCTCGGTCATTCTGTACTCCTAGATCTGGCCAAGGCCGGCGAACAGGGCGGCGTCCGGAGAACCCTCACGATAGAAGACCGGCGGATAGCCCAGTTCCGCGACAACCGTGATCGCCGCGCCTCCGGTCTGCTTGTCCCCCGTCCACACGTTCACCCAGTCGGCGCCGGCGGGCAGGTAGACCTCCCGCTCGGTCTTGCCCTCGCGGATCACCGGGGCCACCAGCAGGTCGGCGCCGTAGAGATACTGGGTCTGGTCGGCATAGGTTTTCGGGTCGTCCTGGAAGTGCAGGAACATCGGCCGCTGCAGGGGCAGGCCGGTGGCCGCCGCCTGCGCCGACAGGCCCGCCACATAGGGGGCCAGGTGACGGAAGAGCCGGGTCATCCGCGCGAAGTGGGCCAGGACCTGGGGGTCGCCATCCAGCTGCAGGTTCTCGTCGGGGCGGTTGCCCTCGTGGGAGCGCATCACCGGGGTGAAGGCCGCCATCTCCGACCAGCGCATCAGCAGCTCGGCGGTGCGCACATTGCCAAACAGGCTGGTATAGCCGCCGATGTCGCTGTGGTGGTAGGCGTTGCCCAGCAGGCCTGAGGACAGCGCCCCGCAGATCACCGTGCCGATCCCGTCGTGGCGGCTGAAGTCCACGCACTGGTCGCCGGCCCACAGCAGCGGGCAATGGGCCTGGACCCCGGTATAGCCCGCCCGCAGGAAGAACAGCGCCTCGCCGGTCATGCCACGCTTGGCGACGGCCCGCGCATTGACCTCCGCCCAAAGGGTTGGCCAGGCGTTGTGCATCAGCATGCCGTCGACGCCATTGGCCAGCTTCACATCGGTGGGGAGGTATTCGCCGAAGTCGGCCATCCAGCCCGACAGGCCGAAGTCCAGCATCTGGCGGCCGATGATCTCCTCCTCGAACCAGTCGCAGGCCTCGGGGATGGTGAAGTCCACCACGCCGCAATCGAACTCGCCGAAGTCGACGATGTAGGGACCGGCGCCGTCCAGGGTCAGGGCCAGGTAGCCCTTGGCCTTGGCCACCTCATACAAGCTGCCGTCCACCGCCAGATAGGGGTTCACATAGCCAAGGAAGCGGATGCCCTTGGCCCGCAGTTCGCCGATCTGGGTGTCGAGGTTGGGATAGCGCTTGGGGTTCCACTTCCAGTCCCAAAAGAGCCGCTTGCCGAAGGAGGTGATGCGCAGGCCCACCCAGTCCTCGCACCACAGGCCGGCGACGGCGACATCGGCGTCGAGGAAGTTCTGCAGCCGGTCGAAGCTCTCTGCCCCCTGCTTCAGGCCGACGATGGCCCCCTCCAGCACCCAGGCCGGCAGCTGCGGCTGGCGGCCGAAGCGCTCGGAAAGAACGCCGACGATTTCCACGAAGGTGGGCCGCGCCCAGACCTCGATCTTCGCCGGAATCTCCCAGACCTCGATCTCGTGGAAACCGTCGTGGCGGAAGTCGAAGACGCTGTAGGCCGTGGTGTCCACGTGCAGGGCGTAGAGCCGCGACGAGACATAGGTCGGCTGCGGATAGTTGGTGTTGAAATAGTCCCCGCCGGCGCCGCCGAGGTCGGCCTGCAGGGTGATCATCTTGGTCTTGTCCCGCCCCACGCCGGGCTCCGAAGTCCAGAGCGGGAAACGCCGACCGCGCATGTCGAAATAGGACATCTGCTCACCGCCGCCCCAGACGTGCTCACCTGCCTCGGCGACCGTGCGGATCCAGATGCGGTTGAGGGTCTCGTCGGTGGCCTCGAGGCCGATGGCGTCCGCGCCGATCGTCAGCACCAGGACCGGCGGCTCGCCGGCGGAGGCGGCCAGGGCGATGGAGACCGCCTCGCTTTTGCGGATGATGGTGGCGGCGCGCAGCGGAACCCGCTCGGTGACGTAGTCGGCGATCTTGAAGTTGCCGTGCAGCATCTCGACCTCGGGTTCGCCGCGGCCGACGAAGACGCAGGGCTCCTGCGCGGTGTGCCGCAGAATCACCCGTCCAGCCTCGATCACGTCAAAGCCCGAGGGCCGCTCGATCACCTGCATGCAAACTCCTCTACCCAGAATCCCTGGGGGTCCGCGCGTACAATTCTAATGCGGTCGGCCGACCCGTCTCGGCTAGAAGCCGCCGTCGGCGCGGGCTGTGTTCTTTAGGTCAGCCCCGTCAAGCAATATATCATATAGTCATATAACTGTGTTGGCTTTGCCAGCCCGTTGTGCAGGTATGCCGCCGCTGGCTGGAAAACAGCCAATGGGGCGAACTACGCACCACTGAATCGGGGGATTTCACCATGAGCATTTCAATTCAACGGCGCTACGGCGCCGCCCTGGCCGCCCTGATGGCGTCCGCCGCCATCCCGGCCTTCGCCTTCGCTGCCGAAGCGGTCGATAACGGCCAGGTCGAAGAAGTCGTCGTCACCGCGCAGCGCCGCTCCGAGAGCCTGCAGAAGGTTCCGGTGGCCGTCAGCGTCGTGAGCGGCGAACAACTCGAAGCCCGCCAGACCTTCTCGACCGAGCAGCTGGTGGAACAGGTTCCGTCCCTGACCTTCCGGAAGGGCACCACCAACGTCAACTCCTCGCTGAACATCCGCGGCATCGGCACCACCTCCTTCTCCTCCGGTTCGGAACCGGCTGTCTCGACCGTGATCGACGGCGTGGTCTTCGCCCGTTCGGGCCAGGCCTTCTTCGACCTCTTCGACGTGGAACGCATCGAGGTCCTGCGCGGCCCGCAAGGCACCCTGTTTGGCAAGAACGCCTCCGCCGGCGTGGTCTCGATCATCACCCGCAAGCCCTCGGCCACGCCGAAGAGCTTCGTGGAAGCCTCCTACTTCGAGGGCAACGAATACCGCCTGCGCGCCGGCTACAGCGGTCCGATCACCGACACGGCACGGTTCGGCGTCACCGGCGTCTACGGCCACTATGACGGCAACGCCAAGAACCTGTTCAACGGCAATACTGTGAACGGCTACGAGCGCTTCGGCGTCCGCGGCAAGCTAGAATGGGACGCCACCGAGAACCTGACGGTCAACCTGATCGCCGACTGGACCAATGCGGTGGACAACGCCTCGGCCGACGTCATCGGCTATGCTACCCCGGGCGACGCCATCATCGGTCTGGAAGCGCCGTTGGTGGTGGGTCCCACCAACCGCGACATCAACAACAACCTGGACCCGGTCACCAAGGACAGCAGCTGGGGCTATTCCGGCCAGCTGGACTACAGGCTGGGCGACTACATTCTGACCTCCATCACCGCCTGGCGCGGCTGGGGCAACACCGAGTACCGCGACGGTGACTACACCTCCGTGCAAGGGACCCGCGTCGGCACCTCGTCCTCGCGCGATACCGGCGTCCTGGACTTTAACCAGTTCACCCAGGAAGTCCGCCTGGCCTCGCCCATCGGCGGCGTGGTCGACTACGTGGTCGGCGCCTACTACTACAAGACCGACCAGGACAATTACTTCAACCGCTTCAACGTCGGCTGCACCGCCACGACCCTGGCCGGCGGCGCCTGCGCCCCGGGCTCGTCCACCTATGCGGTGACCTCCAACGGCACGGCGAACTTCAGCACCAGCCTGGAAAACTACGCGGTCTTTGGTCAGGCCAACCTGCACTTCAACGAGAAGTTGACCGGCATCGTCGGCCTGCGGCGGTCGCATGATGAAATCAACTTCGACTTCGCCCGCGTCTCGGCGTTCCCGACCGCCACCGCCGGCGTCCGCCCGAGCTTCGCGGCCAAGGGTTCCACCACCACCCTAGGCACCTCGGGCCGCATCGGCCTGCAGTACGCCTTCACCGACACCATCTCCGGCTATGTGAACTATGCCCGCGGCTACAAGGGCCCGGCGATCAACGTCTTCTTCAACATGCAGAGCTTCGACACGATCCCGCTGCAGCCGGAAACGTCGGACGCCTATGAAATCGGCCTGAAGACCGCCCTGTTCGACCGCCGCCTGGTGCTCAACCTGGCCGCCTTCAACACCAAGTATTCGGGCTTCCAGACCACCAACTTCGACACCGTGGCCGGCACCATCGTCAGCCGCCTGGTGAACGCGGGCGAGGTCTCCACCAAGGGCTTCGAACTCGACTTCACGGCGCGGCCGATCGCCAACCTGACCCTGTCGGGCGGCGGCAGCTACACCAACGCCAAGATCGAGCAGTTCTACTGCCCGCCG
>JAYVDG010000327.1:0-14297 GCA_043749525.1 Phenylobacterium sp. | reverse complement strand
CGCTGGGGAATGCCGTGGCGTGGCCTTTGACGCTAACTCCAGGCTCTGGCTAGGCTCGCGCAACACCGATCCTCCAGGAGTTCCGCCATGAGCCAGCTGCCCAAGGCCTGCATCATCGGCGCCGGCTGTTCCGGCTTCACGACCGCCAAGCGGCTGAAAGATTTCGGAATCGCCTACGACTGCTTCGAGATGTCCGACTACAACGGCATGTCGGCCTGTTACGAGAGCCTGCACATCGACACCTCGAAATGGCGGCTGGCCTTCGAGGATTTCCCGGCGCCAGCCGACTGGCCCGATTTCCCGCACCACGCCCAGCTGCTGCAGTACTTCAAAGACTACGTCGACCACTTTGGTCTGCGCGAGACCATCACCTTCAACACCGGCGTCCAGAACGCACGGCGCACGGCTGACGGCCTCTGGGACGTGACGCTTTCGTCGGGCGAAACAAGAACCTACGACGTGCTGTTCGTCTGCAACGGACACCACTGGAGCCCGCGGATCCCCGAGTATCCCGGTACGTTCGACGGCCCGGCCTTCCACAGCCACGCCTATTCCGATCCCTTCGATCCGGTCGACATGCGCGGCAAGAACGTCGTGGTGGTGGGCATGGGCAATTCGGCGATGGATATCGCCTCAGAGCTCGCCCAGCGGCCCATCGCCAAGAATCTGTGGGTCTCGGCCCGCCGTGGCGTCTGGGTGCTGCCCAAGTACGTGAACGGCAAGCCGTCGGATAAATCGGCCATGCCTCCCTGGATGCCCCGCAAGCTCGGCCTCTCCATGGCCCGTAAGATGATCAAGAAAACTATTGGAAACATGGAGGATTATGGTCTTCCGAAGCCCGATCACGAGCCGTTGGAAGCCCACCCCTCGGTCAGCTGCGAGTTCCTGACCCGCGCCGGCTGCGGCGACATCAAGTTCAAGCCGGCCATCAAGGCGCTGGAAGGCAAACGCGTCCGCTTCGCCGACGACACCGTCGAGGACATCGACGCCATCGTCTTCGCCACCGGCTACGACATGCGCTTCCCGTTCTTCGACGACGCCGACCTGGTCCCGGACGCCGATCACCGCCTGCCGCTGTTCAAGCGGATGATGAAGCCAGGCGTGCCGAACCTGTTCTACATGGCGCTGGCCCAGCCCTTGCCGACCCTGGTCAACTTCGCCGAGCAGCAGAGCAAGATGGCGGCCGCCTACCTGGCCGGTCGCTATATGCCGCCACCCGCGGCTGAGATGAAACGCCTGATCGTCAAGGACGAGGAATCCCACCTCAGCCAGTATTACCAAGCCAAGCGCCACACCATTCAGGTGGACTTCGGCATCTATGTGGAAGATCTGCACCGCGAGATCGCACGCGGCGAAAAACGTGCCAAGGCGGCGGGCAATCCCCTCCCCGTTCCCAGCCGTGCCTAAGCTAGAGTTGCCTGACACGGTCGACCCGACACATTATACCGGAAACGGGTATATCGTTGACGGTGACATCTAGCGGGCCACAAGACGCCAAGCTTCCCTGTCCCAGGGGAAATCGGATGAGCGTCGGCGACCAGGCCGTTGAGCCCAACGAGAAGATCGCCGCGATCGTCACCGCCGAACTCCTGCTGCGGATCGCCTGCAGCATGAACAAGGAATTCGGCGCCGACTATAACGGCTTCATCGTCTATCTGACGCTCCTCGCGACCAGCGTTGGCCGGGTATTCCACGCCGATGGCTTCGATCCAGAGGTCGATCCGGACCTCATGGGTCTTGTGAACGCCCAAGGCATCTCGCGCGCCGGCGTTTCGCGGACGACCGGGATTCCCAAGGAAACCGTGCGCCGCAAGGTCGAGGAGCTGATCGCCAAGGGGCTGGTGCGGGACAGCAGCCGGGACGGGTCTCTCAAGCCGAACTTCGAGGCCCCTGCCCCGAACTTCACCGACCACATCACCCGCAACACCATCTCGATCCGGCGGTTCGGGCGCGAGTTGCGCCACCATGCGGGGATGGAACTCTAGGGCAGGACTAGGTCGCCCGCGGCGATCGCCGTCAGGGTCTCGACGAAGAATAGCGGCTCCAGGGTCGTGATCCGGGCCTCGAGGCTGTCGGCGGTCTCGCCGGGCGCCAGGGCCAGCTCGCGGCGCGCCAGGACCGGACCCCGGTCATACTCCTCGTCCACCAGATGAATGGTCGCCCCGCTGAGGCGCGCGCCCGCCGCGATCACCGCCTCGTGCACGCGGCGGCCGTACATGCCCTCGCCGCCGAATTCCGGCAGCAGGCCTGGATGGATGTTGATGACCCGGTTGTGATAGCACGCCAGGGTCGCTGGCCCCAGCTTGCGCAGGTAGCCCGAAAGCACGACCAGGTCGACGCCTGCGCCCTCCAGGGCGTCGCGCAGGGCCAGGTCCGCGGCGGCCGGATCGCGTTCCGTCGGGATGCACAGGTGGGGCACGCCACGCTCCTGGGCGAATTCCAACGCACCGCTCTTGCGGTTGTTGCTCACCAGCAGCCGCGCCTCGGCGTCCAGGGCACCGGCGTCGATCACCTTTAGGATGGCGCGGAACGACGAGCCATTCCGCGATGAGAGAAAACCGAGCTTAAGCATTATTTACTCAGTCCAATTTAGAGCTGAGTTGATGTTCAAATCTCAGCCCGTCATAGGCCGGCTCGACGCCTGGCGGCAGCTTCGACTTCAGATGTTCGTAGTCCAGGTCGATATGCATGTTGGTCAGGATCGTGCGCCGCGGCTCCAGTCGCCTCACCCATTCCAAGGTCCGCTCGACGTGGGCGTGGGTCGGGTGCGGCGTCCAGCGCAGGGCGTCGACGATCCAGACGTCCAGGTTGGCCAGGGCCGCAAACGCCGCCTCGTCGAGGTTCACCACATCGCTGGAATAGGCCACGCCGCCGAACCGGTAGCCCACTGAGCGGACGCCGCCATGGTCCTGGTCGAAGGTGACGACCGGGATCGCGCCCGACGGCCCCGTCGCCTCCCAGGGCTCGCCGTGCGGCGGGATCAGTTGCAGGTCGGCGATACCGGGATAGCCGCCCTCCCCTTCGAAGATATAGCCGAAGCGCCGCCTGGCCGAGGCCGCGGTCGCCTCGTCGGTATGGCAGGGAATGCGCGCCCGCTGCCGGATGAAGAAAGCGCGGATGTCGTCAATGCCGTGGATCTGGTCGGCGTGGTCGTGGGTCAGCAGCACGGCGTCCATGCGCTTGGCCCCGGCGTCTGAGGTCTGGCTCACCAGGTCCGGCGAGGTATCGACGATCAGGGTGGTGGAGGTCTCCGGCGTCTCACCGGTGCGCCGCACCAACAGCGAGCAGCGCCGTCGGCGGTTCTTCGGATTGACGGGATCGCAGGCGCCCCAGTCGCCGTCGGCCCGCGGCACGCCGCCGGAGGAGCCGCAGCCCAGGATCGTGAACTCCAGGGGCCCGCTCATGGCCGGGGGATCCGTTGGAACAGGTTGAAGAAGGCGTCCTCGGTGCGCTGCTCAGCCTCGTCGCGGGTCCAGCCGCGGATCTCCGCCAGCTTGACCAGCACGTCGGGCAGATAGGCCGGCTCGTTGCGGCGGCCCCGGTGCGGCACAGGCGCCAGATAGGGGCAGTCGGTCTCCACGATGATCCGATCGGCCGGCATCTCACGGACCACGGCGCGAACATCCTCGGCGGCCTTGAAGGTGGCGATGCCGGAGACCGAGAACCAGGCCCCCAGCGCCGCGCACCGCGCCGCCAGCGCCGCGCCCGAAGTGTAGCAGTGCATCAGCAGGGGGAAGGCGCCCTTGGCATGCTCCTCCTCCAGGATGTCGCCCATGACCTGGTCGGCCTCGCGGGTATGGACGACAAGGGGCAGGCCGGTCGCCCGCGCCGCGATGATATGCTGGCGGAAGACGGCCGCCTGGATCTCGCGCGGGCTGAGGTCGTAGTGGAAATCCAGGCCGCACTCCCCGATCCCGACGACGCGCGGATCGGCGGCGACGTCGATCAAATTCTGGGCCACGAGGTCGGTGTGATCCTTGGCCTCGTGCGGGTGGGCGCCGACGGTGCACCAGATGTCTGGATGGTCGGCCAGGGCCCGGACGGCCGGATAGTTGGGGATCTTGTCGCAGATATTGACCATCAGGCGCACGCCGGCCGCACGCGCGCGGTCGATCACCGCGTCGCGGTCCTCATCGAATTGCGGGGCGTGCAGGTTGACGTGACTGTCGATCAGCATGACGGGCTCAGGCGCGCGCGGCGTCACGCAGTTCGGAAAGCGCCGTGAACAGGGCGTCCGCGCGGTCGAGGTTCACGGCTTCAACCTCGCGCGGCAGGCGCTGCAGCGTCTCCCACGCCGAGGCCCAGCGATCAAGGCCAGTATAGCCCTCATTGGCCTGGGCCAGGACGCGGGCGTGGACCCGCTCGGCCAGGCGTTCGAACAGCAGGTTGAACTGGTTGGCGCCCTCCCCGCCCCGGAACTTGTCGGCCAGGGACAGGGCCGCGGCCTCGTCGAGTTGAGGCAGGTCGCGCAGCAGCTCCTTGGCCGCGTCATCGATGGCCACGGCGCCGGCGTTGGCAAGCGCCCAGGCCCGGCCAGGCGCCCCCACCGACATACGGGCCAGACGGATGGCGTCCTCGGCATTGGCGCTGGTGTGCGACTGCACGAAGGCGGCGGTCTCGGCTTCCGGCAGGCCATGGAAGGCCAGCCTGCGGCAGCGGGAGCGGATGGTGGGCAGCAGTCGGCCCGGAGAATGGGAGACCAGCAGCAGGATCCCGCTGGGCGGCGGCTCCTCCAGGGTCTTGAGCACAGCGTTGGCGCTGTTGGTGTTGAGGTCGTCGGCGGCGTCGATGATAGCCACCCGATGGGGAGCACTGGCCGGGGATTTGGAAAAGAACTCCGACAGCTTGCGGGCCTCGTCCACGGGGATGACCTTGCGCGGCTTGCCATCCTCGCCAACCCGTTCCAGCACAAGGATGTCGGGATTTGACCGCGCCATGATCTGGCGGCTGACCGGATGGGCCGGGTCGGTGCCCAGCGGCCCGTACTCCGGCGCCGCCGGCGCACCCAGCAGACGTCGCGCGGCGCGATAGGCGAAGGTTGCCTTGCCAACGCCCTCGGGCCCGGTCAACAGCCAGGCGTGGTGCAAGCGGCCGCGGGCGCGGTTGGCCTCGAAGGACTCTTCGGCGGCTTCGTGACCCTGGAGCCGGAAAACGTCGCGGGGATGGGGAATGTCTTCAGCCATGGGCGCGCAGCCGGCGGTCGACGGCGGTCCAGATGGCGGCTTCGACTCCCTCGATGGTGTCCGCCGCATCCACCAGCACACAACGCTCCGGCTCGATGGCGGCGATCTTGCGGAAGGCGGCGCGCAGGCGCTGGTGGAAGGCGACGCCCTTCGACTCAAACCTCGTCTCGGCATGGCCCGACGCTGCCGCATGGCTCTCTGCCCGGGCCAGGCCCACTTCCACCGGCAGGTCGAACACCAGGGTCAGGTCGGGACGGACCTCCGCCAGGACATGATCCTCAAGAGCGGCGATCAGTTCCGGCGCCACGTCGCCGGCCCCGCCCTGGTAGGCCCGGGTCGAATCGGCGAAGCGGTCGCAGACCACCCAAGCGCCGCGCTCGAGCGCCGGGATGATCGTGCGTTCGATGTGATCACGCCGGGCGCCGTACATCAGCAGGGTCTCGGTGACCGGGCTCCATCGGTCGGCCGAACCGGTCAGCACCAGGGCGCGGATGGCCTCGGCGCCGGGCGATCCCCCAGGTTCGCGGGTGGCGATCACCTCAACGCCGGCGGCTTCCAGGCGCGTGACAAGGCGCCGGACCTGGGTGGATTTCCCAGCGCCCTCTCCGCCTTCGAAAGTGATGAACTTGCCGCGCGACACCGGCGCAACATGGCCGGTTCGCGCGGTTTGTCGAGGGCTAGAAGGGCCGCAGGACGCGGGCTTCGGCGAAACCGTAGGAGGCCACCTTGTCGCGCAGGCCCCAGGCCTCGCCCTCGTCGCCGCCGCTCTGCAGGACCACACGGTAGAGCGTCACCCCGTCGGCCCGCTGCATGGGCTCGATGGTGGCCTGGCCGGCGGTGGAAAGCTGATCCACGACGCGCTGGGCGTTGCTGCGGTCACTGAAGGCGCCGGCCTGGATGCGATAGGTGCTGCTGGCCGGGATCACTCTGGGCGAGCTCGCATAGACCGGCGCGGCGAAGGACACCGGCGGGATCTGGGTCGCGGCGATGGCCGCTCCGGTGATCGGCGGCAGGCTCGCGGCCGCCACGGAGACGGGCGCGGGCGGCGCATAGGCCGGCAGCGGCGCCGAATAGGCCGGCGGCACATAGTTGGGCGAGGCGTAGGCTGGGGGCGGCGCGGTGTTGCTGGCGTAGCGCATCCCGGCGTTGGGACCGCCCAGGGTGGCCGGACCCACATACTTGACCCGCACATTGGCCAGACCCTTGCGGTCATAGCCCAGCTGACGCGCCGCCTCGTGGCTGAGGTCAATGACCCGGCCGCCGACGAAGGGGCCCCGGTCGTTGACCCGGACCTGCAGACGCTTGCCATTGTCCAGGTTGGTCACCTCGACGATCGACGGCAGCGGCAGGGTCGGGTGCGCCGCCGACACCAAGTTCATGTCGAAGGTCTCGCCGTTGGCGGTCGGCTTCATGTGGAAGTCGTCGCCGTACCAGGAGGCGGTGCCCGTGGCGTCGTAGTGCGGATCCTCGTGCGGCACGTACCAGATACCGGCCACCTGATAGGGCGCGCCGACCTTGTATCGCCCGCCCGCGCCGGACGGCGGCCCACCCATAGCGCGGTCCGATAGCTTGCTGGCCAGCCTCGGATGCGGCGTGGCGCAGGCCGCGAGCGCGGCGCCGGCCATCAGGATGAGAGCGAGATTTCGCGCCGTGGCGCTGTAGCGGTGGGCGTTCATGGCCGCAGATCCTTCTTCCCACGCACCCCCCAGCACGCGGTTCTCGCATTCACAGTGCCTGTAAGGGTTTGAACGGCGGTTAAAGAAGAGGGTTAATCCGTTAATCCTGCGCCGAATCTCCACCGGACATATACTTTCGCGGGTGGGGGGCCGAGTTCGCGCATTGCGATACCCGATCTCACGCGCCCTGATCCTTCGCGAGGTCTGGCATGTCGATCTGGGACTGGCTTCTGAACCCCTCCGGCCTGATGCCGCATGGCTTCTGCCTCAGCTGGGCCCCGGGGCTGGTGGCCCTGCACGCCGGCTCCGACGTGGTGCCACCGCCGGCATCCTATGGCCATTGATCCCCTGGGCCGCCGCCCTCCCCTCAACAGGACAGCTGGAGCAACTGAATCTGAGGCTCCGCGAAAGCGAGGCTGAGGCGCGCCTGTCCAATCTGGAACTCGAACGCCGGGTCGCCGAGCGCACGGGGCAACTTGAACGCGCCAACAGCCAGTTGACCGAAGCCCTGGCGGAGCGCTCCCAGGCCCAGCAGGCCCTGGCGCGGAACGAAGCCGAGTTCCGGGCCAGCTTCGAGGCCGCTGCGGTCGGCAAGATCCAGACCGATCCGATCACCGGCAAATACATCCGGGTCAACCGCGCCTTCGCCAACATGCTGGGCTACGAGCCCGAGGAGCTGATTGGCCAGGACGGCTGGGGTTTCACTTGGCCAGAGGACCGTGACGACGGGAGGGAGGGATATGCCCGCCTGCTGTCGGGGGAGGTCAGCACCTATCACCGTGAGAAGCGCTACCTGAAGCGGGACGGACAGCCGGTCTGGGGGCGACTGTCCGGCTCCATCGTACGCGACCCGGAGACCAACGAGCCCCTGCTTTCCATCGGCGTGGTGGAAACATCGATGATCGCCGCAGGGCCCAGGCTGCGCTCGAGCAGACCAAGCTGGACCTGGAAGCCATGGTGGAGGCGCGAACCGCGGCCAGCGCGACCTGCTGCTGCGAGAGGTCTATCACCGGGTGAAAAACAACCTTCAGGTGGTCGATAGCCTGGTGGTCACGCAGGCGCGCCAAATCTCCGATCCTGTGGCCAAGGAGGCCCTGCTGGGCTTGCGCAGCCGGGTCTATGCGCTCGGCCTGGTGCATCACCAGCTCATGGGATCGGCGAACCTCAACACCTTGGACGTCGCGCCCTTCCTGCAGGAACTCTCCACCAACGTTGTGGAGGGCGGCGCGGATCAGGATATCGCACTCAACGTGGAGGCCATCCCCCTGGAGGTCGGCCTCGACTTCGCCATTCCCCTGGGATTGTTGGTGACGGAACTGGTGACCAACGCCCTCAAACACGCCTTCCCCGATGGTCCAGGGGTCATAGACGTGGTGCTGGAGCGTGGCGAAGAAGGTGACATCGCGCTCATCGTCGCCGACAACGGGGTTGGCTATGCGCCGGACGGCGCGTCCTCCGAAGGCGGTGGGGCGGGATTGGGTACGAATATTATCAACGGCTTAGTGGCGCAGATGCGAGGCGTGATGACGGTGCGGACCGAGAATGGGACGCGGTGCGAGATTCGCCTGGCCGCGCCGGTGGCGTCTTGAGCGACCTTGCCGATTGCGTCCTGATCGTCGAGGACGAGTTCCTGATCGCCGAGGGTCTGCGGTTTCAGGTGGAGGAAATGGGCACGGTGGTCTGCGCCATCGTCGCGACCGCCGACGAGGCTGTCGCCGCCGCCCAGACCCATCGCCCCGGCCTGGTCCCTATGGACATGCGCCTGCGGGGCGCGAAGGACGGGGTCGACGCCGCCCTGGCTATCTATGACACCGTGGGCTCGAAGGTGATCTTCATCACCGGATCGCGAGAGCCGGCGACCATGGAACGCATCCACACCGATCATCCGGCCGCGGTGCTGTTCAAGCCGCTGTCGGACCGCCAGCTGCGCAACACCATCGAGGACGTGCTGGCCGGCTAGGTTGGCGGACGGGGTGGGATTCGAACCCACGGTAGGCTCTCACCTACGGCGGTTTTCAAGACCGCTGCCTTAAACCACTCGGCCACCCGTCCAGGCTGGAAACCTAGTCCTTGGCGCGTTCCACGTAGGAGCCGTCCTCGGTCAGGATAACCACGCGGGTGCCGGGCGCGATATAGGGCGGGACCATAGTACGCAAGCCGTTGGAGAGCACGGCGGGCTTGTAGGACGATGAGGCGGTCTGCCCCTTTACCGACGGCTCGGTGTCGACGATTTCGAAGGTGGCCAAGCGCGGCAGGGACAGGGCGATCGGCACGTCGTTGTGGGTCGAGAGCTGGACGACCATGCCCTCCTGCAGGTAGGGCGCGGCGTCGCCGATCACGTCCTCAGGGGCGGTGAGCTGGTCGAAGTTCTCGGGGTTCATGAAGTGGAACCCGTCGCCGTCCTGATAGAGGAAGGTGTGGTCGCGCTCGTCGACGAAGGCCTTCTCCACCGACTCCGTGGTGCGGTAACGTTCCGACACCTTCACGCCGTCGGAGATGCGCCGCATGTTGAGCTGGGTCACCGGGGTGCCCTTGCCGGGGTGGATGTTCTCGGCGCTGAGGACCACATAGAGCTTGTTGTCCATGTCGACGACGGCGCCCTTGCGGAGCGAGCTGGCGGCTACTTTTGGCAAGTCATTCGTCCTTTGGTCGCGCAGGGTCTGGGCCGGCGCGTTGTGCTAGGTTCCTGCGCTCCTATAGCGATCCGGGCCAGGATCGCCAGCGTCTTGGAGCCCAGAGCTTGACCTCTCCCCTGCCCTCGCCCTGGTGGCGACCCGAGAACCATCAGGATCGCAGGCCCTTTCTGCTGGGGCGCAACGCCATCCAGAAGGCGTTGCGGGGCTGGTTCGAGGACCAGGAGTTCACCGAGGTCGACGTCGCGGCCCTGGCGATTTCGCCGGGAAATGAGGCCCATCTGCACGCCTTCGCCACCGAGGCGGTCACCACGGACGGGCAGCGGTCGCAGCTCTATCTGCACACCTCGCCGGAGTTCGCCTGCAAGAAGCTGCTGGCCGCGGGGGAGCGGAAAATCTTTGATTTCGCAAAGGTTTGGCGCAACCGCGAGCGCGGCGCCCTGCACCATCCGGAGTTCACGATGCTGGAGTGGTATCGGGCCGACCAGCCCTACGAGACCCTGATGGCCGACTGCGGAAGCCTGCTGGCCCTGGCGGCGGAGACGGTGGGGGCGGAGAGCTTGCGGTTCCGGGGGCATGCCTGCGATCCGTTCGCGCAGGCCGAGCGGATCACGGTGGCCGAGGCCTTCGCGCGGTGGGCGGGGGTCGACCTGCTCATGTCGGTCTCCGCGGATGGAACAGTCGACCGTGCGGCCCTGGCCGAGCAGGCGCCGGTCCGGGTGGCCGACGACGACACCTGGTCCGATATCGTGTCCCGGATTCTGGTGGAGAAGATCGAACCGCACCTCGGAATGGGCCGACCGACATTGCTCACCGAGTACCCGATCGCGCAGGCGGCGCTGGCGCGGCCGAAGCCCGGAAACCCTTACGTGGCCGAACGTTTCGAGCTCTACGCCTGCGGCGTGGAGCTGGCCAACGCCTTTGGCGAACTGACCGACGTTGACCAACAGTTTGACCGTCTGATTGCAGAGATGGACGAGAAGCAGCGCGTCTACGGCGAGCGCTATCCGATCGACGAAGATTTCCTGGCGGCGTTGGCTGTCATGCCGCAGGCCAGCGGCTCGGCCCTGGGCTTCGACCGGCTGGTGATGCTGGCCACGGGCGCGGCGCGGATCGACCAGGTCATCTGGACCCCGGTCCCGGATTAGGCCTCAGAGCGGCTTCATCGCGCAGACAGTGGCGGCCAGCTGCTGAAAGCCCGTGGTGTAGTCGGACCAGGGCGTCGCCGGACTGGGGTTGGCCGGATAGAGCAGGGCTCCGCTCTTGGCGTAGTTGGCGCCGCTGAGGTAGGTCGCGGTCTTGGCCTGGCAGTCGAAGGCCACCTTGTGGATCGACCAGGCCACCGGGGTCGGGTTGCCGCCGAAGTTGGTGGGGGTGTCGTAGAGGGTCTGCACCGAGGTGGTCTTCACGTTCCCCTGGATGGCCACGACGCCGGAGGTGAAGGACCAGGCGGCGAAGCTGTCGCGGGCGATGCCCTCGTAATAGGGCGCGGCGGACCCCTGCAGGGCGATGGCGAGGCCGGCGGCCAGGATGACGGGGGCCATCATTGCGCCGTCAGGCCGGCGGTTTCCATGACCCCGTTCGGGCCGGGCACGCCGGTGACCGTGACGGCCATGGTGCCGCTGCCGCCGCCGTTGTCCTGCACCTGGAAGACCACGATGTTGGGCTGCTTCAGGGTGATCAGCTTCACGCGGGTGAAGCCGCCGTCGGTCCCGTTGACCATCGGCTTGGTGTAGGTGGTGAAGCCGTCGGCGTCGGGGGCCGGAATCTCGGAGGCCGGCCGGCAGCCGAAGAACTTGATGGGTCCGGCGGTGGGATCTACGGCCCATGCCGCGTCAGACAGGCACTTGGGATCCAGGATGATTCCCGCCCCGCCCATGGCCGAGGCGCTGGAGGTGGTCAGCAGGGCGAAGGCGGCGGCGATCAGAAGGCGCTTCATGGTCATGGCTCCGGTTGGTCGGGCGCGCGTCAGGAGGCGGGCGTCAGACCCAGGGTGATGGTGTATTTCATCTGGACCGGCTTGGGATGGCAGCTGGCCACCGGGACGTCCTGGCGGCAGACGCCCTTGGCCGTAGCGTAGTTGACGCTCACCGACACGGCCTGGCCGGCCTTGTGGTAGCCGAGCGCCGTGCCCGTGGGGCCATCGGCGTCGGCATTGGGGTCCGAGGTCCA
This sequence comes from Phenylobacterium sp., assembly GCA_043749525.1. GTDB lineage: Bacteria > Pseudomonadota > Alphaproteobacteria > Caulobacterales > Caulobacteraceae > Phenylobacterium. The sequence continues at coordinate 2,633 of JAYVDG010000327.1, read as the reverse complement.
GCCCCTGCCCTGCATCATGGTATCGAGCTTGGCGGCGACGGCCTGGAAGCTGGCCCCGAACACCGCGCCGGTTCCGGTGAAGGTGATCAGGCAGCCCGGCGTGTCGGCCTGGCCCGGATAGGAAACCGCGGCCAGGGCGGCCGTCGAATGGCTCCCCAGCGCGGCCTCGGCGCCTGACTTCAGCGCCAGACAGGAGGCGGGCACGGGCGGCTGTGCGTGAGCGGCCGTGGCGAGCGGCGCCATGAGGAGGGCCGCCAGGCCAAGGCCGCGAAGGTTCCGTTGCATGTCTGCTCCCCAGGCTTCGGGAGAGACTGTGGTCTCGCCCGAACGCCCGGACAAGCCGGCGCGCGCGCGACGTAACCCGATATGGGGAATGCCGGCGCGGGCCGCTGGCGCCTAGTTCGGCTTGCCGAACTTCAGAATGAACTGGTCGGTCCTGCCGCGGATGGAAGGGTCGAAGACGTTGGCGGTGTGGGGGTCGGTGGGGGCGGCCAGCATCGGGCTTTGCGCCTCCAGCTTGAAGCCGGCGGCCTCGACCTCGGACTTCACGGCGGCGATGTCGATGCGGTGCAGGGTGTCGGCCGCCGTGATCCCGGTTCCCGGCAGGGCGGCGTGGTCGACGATCAGGTAGACGCCGCCGGGCTTCAGGGACTTGAAGATCTCGGTATTGACCTTGGCGGCGGTGTCGGCGGCGAACAGCTTGAGGTGCATGTCGTGGTAGTTCTGGACGGTGAAGACCAGGTCCAGGCCGTCGGGCAGGTCCAGGGCTGAGAAGGCCGCGCCCAGCGGCGTGACGTTGGGATAGGCCGCCGCCACGTCCTTCAGCGCCTTGCCGTAGTCGGCGGAGAAGCCGACGAACTCCGCCGGCTGGTAGGCGTAGACGCGGCCGGTCGGTCCCACGGCGCCCGACCGGATGCGGGTGAAGTATCCCCCGCCCATGATCAGGTCGACCACCTTGTCGCCGCGCTTCACCCCGGTGAAGGCCAGCAGCTCACCGGGCTTGCGGGCCGCGTCGCGGGCGGTGTCGGCGGCGGGGCGTGACGGCGCGGCGAGCGCGGCGGTGAGGTTGGCGGGGACGCCAGCGGCGGGAGCGGGCGCGGCTGCGAGCGTCGCGAGGGCGGCAAGGATGGCGAGGGTGCGGGACATGAGGGCTCCTCCGGTTTGAGCGGAGGATAGCATGGGTCTTTGGGGTGGGTAGTGGAGCGATGCCTCAAGATGCTCCCCCGCTGGGGGACCTGGCGGCGAAGCCGACTGAGGGGGACTTTGACTCTTGTTGTGATGAGGTAGGAGCCAACTACGTTGGTCCCCCTCCGACCCGGACCTACGGTCCGGGCGTTCGTCGCGATGATCGACAAATCGTTATCGATCAGATCCGGCTCGCAAGCGCGAGCCGGCGCTCCTCACCCCCCACATCGGCGCTGCGCGGCTGGGGGAGGATCTTAGCTCGCCGCTTCCACCTTCAGGCTCTCGCGCAGGGCACGCTTGAGGAACTTGCCGGACGCGTTGCGCGGGATGGCTTTGTCGAGGAACCAGACGTAGCGGGGGGCCTTGTGGCGGGCGGCCAGGGAGGCGCAGTGGGCGCGGAGTTCGTCGGCGGTGAGGGTGTGGCCGGGACGAAGCAGAACCGCGGCGCCGACCTCCTCGCCCAGCCGGTCGTCGGGGACGCCGAACACGCAGCACTCGGCCACGGCGGGGTGGCGGTAGGCGGTGGCCTCGACCTCGGCGCAGTAGACGTTCTCGCCGCCGCGCAGGACCATGTCCTTCTTGCGGTCGACGATGAAGATGAAGCCGTCCTCGTCGATGCGGGCCACGTCGCCGGTGTGCAGCCAGCCGTTGGTGATGCTCTCGGCGGTGGCGTCGGGGCGGTTGAGGTAGCCCTTGATCACCGGCGCGCCCTTGACCCACAGCTCGCCCACATGGCCGGGGGGCACGGTCTGGCCGTCGTCGTCCACGCAGCGGGCCTCGAAGGTGGGCATGGCCGGGCCGCAGCTCTCGGGCTTGTCGACGAAGAAGTCGGCGGCGATGGAGGTGATGATCCCGCAGGTCTCGGTCATGCCGTAGCCGGTGTTGGGCCGCGCGGTGGCGACCTCCTTGTCGATCTTGGCCACCAGGTCGGGCTGCAGTTGGGCGCCGCCGCCGCCGAGGCTGAGCAGGCTGGAGGTGTCGGTAGTGGCGAAGTCGGGGTGGGTCAGGACCTCGCGGCTCATCACCGGCACGCCGGACATGGCGCTGACCTTCTCCTTCTCGATCAGGCGCAGGGCCTCGCCGGCGTCCCACTTGTACATCAGCACCATCTTGCCGCCGCCCGCGGTGATGGCGTAGGCGCCGCAGTTGTTGGCGGTGACGTGGAACAGCGGCGTGGTCAGCAGGGCCACGGGCGGGTTGGGCGCGGGCACGCTGGCCGGGTCGATCCCGTTGGCACGCATGGTCGCCAGGCCCTGGACCTGGCCGGAGAAGCCCATGTTCATCAGGTTGGCGACGCAGCCGCGATGGGTCAGCTGGGCCCCCTTGGGGAAGCCCGTGGTGCCGGAGGTGTAGAAGATGCAGGCGTCGGCGTCGGGATCGACCTGGACGTCGGGCATGTCGCCGCCGCGCACCAGCACCTCGGAGAACGGCAGGACGCCTTCCGGCGG
>JAYVDG010000326.1:0-5601 GCA_043749525.1 Phenylobacterium sp. | reverse complement strand
CTGCGCAAGGTCGGCCGCCGCATCGCCAATGTGACGGTGGAGGCCTGGCAGGAGGCGCGCGGAACCCCGGTCGCCGCCCTGCGCGGGCACTTCATGCTGAGCGGCGACGACTAGATCGTCGGCTTCAGCGCCTTCTCCTCCGCATGCACGGCGTCCATCGCCGCCTGGGCCTTGGCGGTCGCGGCGGCGTCGCCCTTCTCCTTGGCCTCCGACAGCAGTTCGCTGGCCTCCATCTCGCGCACCGGCAGCAGGTGGGTGGCGTCGGCGCGCTTGAAGGGACCGCTCTCGATGCGGCGCAGGTTGTCGCGCTGGCGTTCAGCCTCGGGGCCGGTCCCGACGCCGTAGGTGAAGAAGAACTTGCCGATCTTCGCCTTGACCGCCGGATCGAGATCCTTGCGCCACAGCATGGGGTCCTCGGGAATGGTGGGCGAGGACCAGATGATCTTCAGATTGGCCATGGTCCGTTTGCCAGCCTCGGTCTTGTGCGAGGTCAGGCGGTCCATGGAGGCGGTGTTGTTGGTGGACGCGTCCAGCACCCCGTTGGCCACGGCGAACAGGTTGGCCTCATGGTTGGCCGCGCGCACCGTCTTGAAGCATTCCTCGGGCTTGATCCCGCGCGGCGCGAACAGATAGGCCATGGGCGCGAGCGTGCCGGAGGTGGACTTCACGTCCCCCATGCCGAAGTTGAGGGTCTTGTCGCACTTGAGCAGCTTGTCGAGCGTCAGGTTGCTGGCCTTGCTGACGATGATCACCGACTGGTAGCCGTCCGCCCCGCCGTCCGGCTTGGTGGTGCGGGCGAAGACCTCGCCGTTCGAGCGCCGCGTCGCCTCCAGGCCCGACTGGTTGGTGAACCAGCCCACATCGGTCTGCTTGAAGCGCATGGCCTCGATCAGGGAGGAGTAGTTGGAGCCGAAGAAGGGCTTCACCTTCAGGCCGGTGGCCTTCTCCATGTCCGCCAGGAACGGCGCCCATTCGATGGCCTGGGTCGAGGCCTTCTCCGTCGACATGATCGAGAAGTTTATGGTGTCGCTGGCCACCGGTTTCTCCGCCGGCTTGGCGCAGGCGGCGAGGAGGAGGGTCGCGGCCAGCAGGCTCGCGCCCAGTTTCGAAGAGATCATCGGCATACCTGACAAGACGTCCAACCCCCTGTTTCGCCTGTTCTTGTGACGCTTGTCCGACAGCCGCCAGCGAAAACTAAGCTTGAGGCCCGGCAGATAGGGCGCTAACGCCCGCCCATGTCTCTGCAAGGTCTTTCCCCCCAAGCCCGCCAGGCCAAGAGCTGGCCCTTCGAACAGGCCCGCCTGCTGCTGGAGCGCATCCTGCGCCTGCGGCTCACCGACGCCGAGCGCGATCTCGCCGCCAGCCTGATCAATGAGGGCAAGGCCGCCGAGGCCGTCGCGACCGTCCCGGCCCTGAACAAGCCGGTGGTGTTCCAGTGCGGCTTCGGCGCCTCGGGCCTGCCGCACATGGGCACCTTCGGCGAGGCGGCCCGTCCGACCATGGTGCGCAACGCCTTCCGCGCCCTGACCGAGGACCAGATTCCCACCAAGCTGATCGTCTTCTCCGACGACATGGATGGCCTGCGGAAGATCCCCGACAACGTTCCCAACCGCGAGATGCTTGAGGAGGACCGCGACAAGCCGGTCTCCAGCGTGCGCGACCCGTTCGGCGAGTACGAGAGCTTCGCCCACCACAACAACGCCCGCCTGCGCGCCTTCCTCGACGGCTTCGGCTTCGACTACGATTTCATGTCATCGACCGAGACCTACCGGTCCGGCAAGTTCGACGCGGTGCTGCTGCGCATGCTGGAGCGTTTCGAGCCCATCCAGGCGGTGATGCTGCCGACGCTTGGCGAAGAGCGCCGCGCCACCTATTCGCCCTTCCTGCCCATCAGCCCAGTGAGCGGCAAGGTGCTGCAGGTCCCGACGCTGGAGCGCGATGTCAGCAAGGGGACCATCGTCTTCGACGACCCCGACGGCGGCCGCACTGAGCTGTCCGTCACCGGCGGCCATGTGAAGATCCAATGGCGCCCCGACTGGGCCGTGCGCTGGACGGCCCTGGAGGTCGACTTCGAAGCCTCGGGCAAGGACCTGATCGACTCGGTCCGCGTCTCCGACAAGCTCACCAAGGTGCTGGGGGGCACACCCCCGGTGGCCTTCCACTACGAGCTGTTCATGGACGAGAACAACCAGAAGATCTCCAAGTCCAAGGGCAACGGCCTGACCATGGAGGAGTGGCTGCGCTACGGCGCGCCCGAGAGCCTGGCCTACTACATGTACCAGTCGCCGAAGTCGGCGAAGCGCCTGTTCTTCGACGTCATCCCCAAGGCGACGGACGAGTACCTGCAGCAGCTGGACGCGTACAACCGCGCGCGGACCGACTCCAACTCCGTCGCCCTGGACAACCCCGCCTGGCACGTCCATCGCGGCGCGCCACCGGAGCAGGGGTCGCCCGTCAGCTTCTCCCTGCTGCTGAACCTGGTCTCGGCGGCCGACGCCTCGACCAAGGACATCCTCTGGGGCTTCATCCAGACCTATATCCCGGGCGCGACGCCGGAGAGCCAGCCCCTGCTGGACCGGCTGAGCGACTACGCGATCAACTACTACGAGGACTTCGTGAAGCCCTCGAAGACCTTCCGCCTGGCCAACGACCAGGAGAAGGCTGCGATGGAAGACCTGATCACCCGCCTCAAGGCCCTGCCCGCCGGGGCCGACGCCGAGGCGATCCAGAACGAAGTGTTCGAGGCCGGCAAGGCCGGGGGCTTCGAACCCCTGCGCCTGTGGTTCACGGCCCTCTACGAAGTTCTGCTGGGCCAGAGCCAGGGGCCCCGCTTCGGCTCCTTCGCCGCGATCTTCGGCCTCGACCGGACGATTGCTTTGATCGAGCAGGGACTGGCCGGGGAACTGGTGGCCGCGACGGCATAACCCCCTCAGGACTCCCCGTCATCCCCGATCGGCATGCCGGGCGGCACGGTGGGTTTGAGCTTCGGCGCAGCGAGCACGCGGGCCATCTCGTCCTTGTCGCCGATCAAGGCCGCCAGGCGCAGCCGATGGGCGCGGTCGGAGCCCTCGCCAGGCGCCGCTTTCAGCCGTGACGCCAGGTCGGCCAGCCGCTGGTCGATCTCCGCCGACACCGCCGGGGAGGTCTCGGCCCGCCGTGACACTGACGCCATCTCCAGCACCGTCCGGGTCTGCACCCGCCGGGCGATCTCGGCGTTGCGGCCGGCCGCCGGTGCGAAGACCGTGCCGATCAGCCGATCCAGCACCTCGCCAGCGCCGGGCAGGCTCGCATCGCGGCGGTGCTGTTCCACCAGTCGTTTCAGTCGCTCCGGGTTGGTGAGCGCCCCAATGGTCAGGCCGGCGGCCACATCGGCGGCGGTGAGGGGGTCGAAGACCGGGCCGCCATCGAACACCTCGATCTCGAACTCGCGGTCTTCGTCGCCGGACTGACCGGCCGACAGCAGCGAGATCAGGGCTTCCGGCGTATCCAGCTCCGACGGCTTCAGGGTCGCCAGCAGGGCGTCCAGCGCCGCCCGCTGCCGGGCCGCCGGCACGATGGGCGAGGCGTCGTGGACATCGCCCTTCACCCCATAGGGATAATCCACCCCGGCCACCTGCTTGGCGGCGGCCTCCAGCTGGTAGCGGTGCAGCAGGTAGATGGGGACATACTTGCGGCGCAGGTTGGCCATCGGCTCGCCGGCCTTGAGCGCGCTGGTCCCGAAGCGGTCGAGGGCCACGCGGCGCACGGCCATCACCCGGTTCAGCTCGGCGGTGGGATCGGACCCATCGTCCCACAGGCCGCCCCAGGGCTGGGCCGCGCCCGGCGGGCGGGAGTCGCCGTCGGTGACATAGCGGGCGCCGCTATCGGCCTCCGCCTTGGCCTTGGCGGCCAAAGCGGCTTCGCCGGCCTTGCCCGCCGGGACCTGGCCGTACAGCCAGTCGACGATGAATTTGTCCCAGGCGCCCAGGCCCACGCCGTAGGCGTCGGACAGGTCAGGCTTGCCCCCCACCAGGGTCACGCGTGGGGCTGGATAGTCCATCACCGAGGCGCGACCTTGCGTGCTCCCGGCGAAATTGTGGGCGAAGCCCAGGGAGTGGCCCACCTCGTGGGCGGCAAGCTGGCGCAGGCGCGACAGCGAAACCTGGACAGGGTCGTTGGAACCGCCGGTCCCGTCCTTGTCGGCGCCCACCAGGCCCTCGAAGATCAGCATGTCCTGGCGCACCCGCAGGGCCCCCAGCAGCACGCTGCCCTTGAGAATTTCCCCGGTGCGCGGGTCCTTCACCGACTGGCCCACCGACCAGCCCCGGGTGGCGCGGTCCACCCAGTTGATGACGTTGTAGCGGACATCCAGGGGATCGACCCCCTCGGGCAGGATCTCCACCCGGTAGGCGTCCTGATAGCCCGCCGCCTCGAAGGCCTGGGCCCACCAGGCCGCGCCTTCCTTCAGGGCGGTGCGGATCGGTTCGGGCGCGGCGCGGTCGACATAGAAGACGATGGGCTTCTTCACCGGCGACGTCGCCGCCGTGGGATCGGTCTTCTCCAGCCGGAAGCGATAGGCCATCTGGCCGACGATCTCCTCCCCCAGCGGGGCGGCATAGTCGAGCACCACGCCGCCGAACACGCCGGCCCGGGGATCGAACTTTCGCGTCTCGTAGCCCGGCTCCGGCAGCTTCACGAGGGAGTGGCGCACCTGGATCGTGATCAGCTTGGCGTCGGGGGCGATGTTGCGGCTCTCGGGGCCGGGGGTGTCGGACTGGTAGGTCTGGCGGGCCTCGAACTCCAGGTTCTCGGGGAAGACCTTCACCGCGGACGGGTCGGCCAACGAGAGGTCGGGGACCAGGTGGTAGCCCTTCTCGTCGGCGCTCTTCAGCGCGTCGGCGGCGCCCATGACGTCGCGGGTTAGGAAGCTGGCGATATCCACCAGGATGCGGCCGTCGGCCTCTGTCCCGGCCACCTCACCGGCCCAGACCGTGGAGGTGGCGAAGGCCTCCCGCGCGGCGGTCTGCTCCGGGGCGGGCGCCGCCGCGGCGCGGAAGCGGGGGTTCTCGTATTCGGCGATCACCTTCTTGCCCAGCCGGCGGAACACCAGGACCTGGGTCTCGCGGATCGCGGCGCGGTCCAGGCCCACGGGCGCCGAGCCCATGCCGGTGCGCAGGGCGGTCAGATAAAGGAAGCGGCCGCTGACCCCGTCGTCGTCTGGGGCGGGCAGGGAGAGCAGGATGCGGCCCTTGGCCTTGTCCACATAGACCGGCAGCAAACCGTCCTGGCGCTGGGCTCCGGCAGTGGCCGAGGACTCCGGCGTGGGCTTGTCCTTGGCGAGCCCCGGTGCCGCCGCCATCAGGACCAGGGCGACCGCCCCGGGGCAAAGCCAAGCCACGCATGTCATCGAACCGCCCCCATTGAGAGTCACAGCCTAAGGGCCTGGGAGCCGATCACAAGCCTGCGAGCAGCCGCTAAGTGACCAATGATCATGTTGACGTTAACGGAACTCAGGCTTACGCTTTGGGAAACTAAAAGTGTCGAGGGAGGACATCCAGATGCCCATGGAACTGCGCCGTCCGGCGCGCACCTTCACCATCCGTCAGTTGTGCCTAGAATTTA
>JAYVDG010000325.1:0-5624 GCA_043749525.1 Phenylobacterium sp. | reverse complement strand
GCTATGTCGAGCAGCTCTACACCTTCGGCGACAAGGGCCGTGACGCCCCCCTAGCCGACATGGGGGCCGGAACCGGCGCGGCGCGGGTGATTTCGGTGGGCTATCTGGGTCTGACCCCCCAGGCCGTGGAAACCCATGCGCCCGACACCGCCTGGGCCGACTGGAGCCGGTTTTTTCCCTACGAGGACTGGCGCGAAGGTCGTCCGGCGGCCCTGACGGCGCTGGAGCCGGCCCTGCGGCAATGGGCCAACGCCGCCTCTGGCGCGGAATCCACCCGCCGACGCGCCGCCGCGCGCCTGCTGTTTGCTTTGGATAACGCCCCTTGGAACGAGGAGCGCGTCCTCGAGCGCTATGAGCTGCTCTACGAGGCGGGCTTGGCTCCCGAGGCCGCCCGCGACCGGGGCGAGCGCGCGCCCTCCCCCGCCCTGGCCGCGGCCATGGGCGAACCGATGTTCTCCGACCACAGGCGCATCCTGGCCACCGCCCTGTCGCGCCTGCGCGGCAAGCTGAAATACCGTCCGGTGGTGTTCGAACTGATGCCCGAGGCGTTCACCCTGTCCTTCCTGCAAAGGGCGGTGGAGGCGATCGCGGGCGTCCCGCTGCACAAGCAGAACTTCCGCCGGGCGCTGGAACGCGCCGACATGGTGGAGGGCCTGGGTCGAATGGACACCGACACCGGCGGCAGGCCGGCCGAACTGTTCCGGTTCCGCAGAGAGATCCTGGGCGCACGGCCGGTGTCGGGACTGAGCCTGCCGCTGCTCCGGGACTGAGGGGGCGAAACCGAGCATCAGGCCCGCGAAAGGCGCGACTGCGTGCCCCGCCAGTGAATGCAGGCGCAGGTCCGATCCCTTGCGAGACGCGTTGGGCGGTGGCGCCCGGACTGAAGACCGGCAGTCCTCTACTCCGGCCGGCGGGGCAGATTCCTGGCGCGCTCAACACAGGCCCGCAGACCCGGGCTCAAATCCGCCCGCAAGAGAGCGGCCTTGTCGGGCTGGCCATCACCATGCTTAAGGCCGGCGTACCAGGCCGGGAGGAGTTCGTCGAGAACACGCTTGGCCGCCTCGGGCCCCACACGCCCGGCCATGACCTCGCCGTGACAAATGATGCGGTCAGCGGTTTGGTAGACCTCATCCATGAGGTTTAGATCCGCCTGGCTCGGTTGGCTTTCCGGCTTGGTCAAGGAGATGAAACCGCCGAGCTGAAGCTGGCAAAGATAATCTTCCCGCAAAGCCGACACAGAAGCGTCGTCAGCAGGCTGCGCTGAGGCCGGCGCGGCCCCCCAAGCGCCACCAGGATGGCTGCCACCACGGCCGGAAGGGTTGAATCACTTGTCGCCATCGCAAACCCCCGTTTCGCCCATGCCGCGCCAACCCGGCGCTGACCACGGCGAAAGTGTAGGCTCATAGGGCCCAACCGTCTAATCGGTGGTCCACGCTTGGCGGCCACGCACCTTTCCTCTGAGAGAGGGATAATGAGACGTCACATCGGAAGAACTCGTCCTAGGCAGCGACGTCAGGCCTGGTGGGCTTTTCAAGCTCGGCTTCCCACTGGGCCTTCAGGGTCGCCGAGGTGTCGCGGGAGCCGTCGGGGCTCCAGCCGGGCGGGCCGAACAGGTAGCCGCCGACCTCGCGCAGGGAGCGCGAGTCGGCCAGGTCCTTGGCGATGCCGCCCCATTCGTGAAAAGCCACGCGGATAATATTGAAGTTGCTGAGGTTCTTGACGATTCCGTAGCGCGGCTTCTCCTCGTCCAGCTCGGGCTGGAAGGTGCCGAACATCCGGTCCCAGATGATCAGGATGCCGGCGTAGTTGCGGTCGAGGTAGCGCGGGTTGCGGGCGTGGTGGACGCGGTGATGGGAGGGCGTGTTGAACACCGCCTCGAACCACCTGGGCATCCGGCCAATGGCCTCGGTGTGGATCCAGAACTGGTAGACGAGGCTGATCCCCTTCTGGATGGCCAGCATGGCTGGGGGGAAGCCCAGGAAGGCCAGCGGCAGCCAGAGCGCCCAGGTGGCCGCGAGACCGCCGGTCCAGGTCTGCCGCAGGGCGGTCGACAGGTTGTAGTGCTGCGATGAGTGATGATTGACGTGGGCCGCCCACCAGAACCGCCGCTCGTGGCTGAGCCGGTGGAACCCGTAATAGGTCAGGTCCTCCAGGAAGAAGAGCGCCGCCCAGGCCCAGATGGCGGTCATGGGGACGTCGAAGACGCGGTGGTTCCAGACCAAGATGGTGGTGGCGACCGCGACGCCGCCGGTCAGCAGGCCCGCGACATTGCTGCCCAGGCCCATGGCCAGGGAGGCCAGGGTGTCCTTGGTCTCATAGTGGCTCTTCACCGCCTTGAAGCGGGTGAGCGCGATTTCCAGGATGATGGTGAGGACGAAGAACGGAACCGCCAGGGTGACCGGGTCGAAGGGCGCGTGCAGCGGGTCCATCAGGCGGCCCCCGCCGGCGGCCAGCTGTCGAAGGCCAGGCGCGCGCGGGGCGCGGCGACGTCGGCCAGGTCGAGCTTCAGCACCCCGTCGCGGAAGCTGGCGGCCACGGCCTGGGCCCATGGGATATGGCGGGCGGCATAGCCGTCGCCCACCTCGCACAGCACCAGGGCCGAGGCGCCAGAGCGGGCGAGCGCGCCCCGCCCGTCATTGGCGACCCAGAGACCATCCAGGACCTTGCCAGGAAACTCGTCGGCGAACAGGGCCCGGGCGCGGGCGTCACTGAGCGGTGACATCGGCTTGGCGATCTTGGCCCAGGCGGCCAGCGCTACCAGCAGGGCCACGGCCGCGAAGGATCCAGCGAACTGGATCGCGAATTGTTTGTCCAAAGGCGTCTTCTCCCTGCGCCGAACGTCCGCCGTGGGCGGACCAGCGTCAAGGGGCGTGGAGGTCGCGAGCTACGCCGCCAGGCAACGCCGCAGGCAGCTGACGATCTGCTCGGCATGGTAGGGCTTGGCGACGAACTCACTACCGTCGGGCAGGCCGCCCGAGAGATCCGCGCCGCCGGTGGTCACCAGAATGCGGACGTCGGGCCAGCGGTCATGGACCAGCTGGGCCAAGTCGATGCCGTCCAGTGAGCCTGGCATGTTCACGTCGGTGAAGACGGCGCAGATGTCGTCGTGGCTGCTGAGGATTTCCAGAGCCTGAGCCGCGTCATCCGCCTCGATCACCGAGAACCCCGCTTCTTCCAGACCGACGGCGGCCGTGAGGCGGACCAGGATTTCGTCTTCAACCAGGAGCACTAAGGGGGCCATGGAGACGCAACCTGTGGGGTCCGGGGAAGTTCCTTGCCGGTTTTCAATCAGGTCGCGGGTGGCTGGAAGAGATAGGCCCAGGGATAGCCGTGCGGCGGGGTCTCCCCCGAGGGCACGCGCAGGAGATCGCGGCGCGCCTTGGCGCTGAGGAACTGGGCGTAGGTGATGACCTGGGCCGTCGTCAGGCCGGCTTCGTCGGGGGTGGTGTCGGGAACCTCGGTTTGCATAGCGTCACCTCTGTTGCGGCATCTGCCGCGATGACCGCCATGAAGCGCCCGTCCGCCTGAACGGTCGCCGAAGCGGCCCGTTGGCTGGCGTTCAGGGATCTCCCCCTCCATGGGCAGGCGAAAACGAAAACAGGGCCGCCCCATGAGGACGGCCCTGTCTCAAATCCGATGCGGGTGAGCCCGCGTGGACTTACTTCTTCTTGGCGGGCGCGACGCCGTTGACGGCGTCCTTGAGGCCCTTGGCGGCGCGGAAGCGCACGGCCTTGGAAGCCGGGATCTTGATCGCTTCGCCGGTGGAGGGGTTGCGGCCTTCACGGGCGGCGCGGGCGCCGACGTCGAACACGCCGAGACCCGACAGACGGACGTCGCCGCCCCCGGTCAGGGCGCCGGAAACGGTGGCGACCATGGCTTCCAGCACGCGGCCAACTTCAGCCTGGGTGGTCCCGGCGGAAGTGGCGACCTGTTCGATAAATTCAGATTGGGTCATGTGACCTCCGGTTGTCTTTGTGTTTCGCCTCGCGTTTCCACGCAGGGGAGGCAAAGGTTTGCGCAGATTCGCGGGCTATGGCGACCTTGACGCAAGGGAAACGGGGCCGAGAGACCCCGTTTTTAGGCAAAATAGCGCGCATTCGCCGCGGTAGAGAGGCGACTGAACCCCTGAAACAGGTCAGCGGGCGTCGCGCAGGTACACAACCTGGCTGCGGCCGGAGCTGATCAGGTGCCCCAGCAGGAAGCCGGCGGCCGCCGCGATACCCAGCGCCATATAGGGCTTTTCACGAACCAAGACGTCGGTGTCGCCGAAGCGTTCGACGGCGCGTTCCTTCACCTTGCCGTAGACTTCCTGGCTCTTGGCCACCACCACCTCGGTCTTGCCTTCCAGCAGGGTGCGGGCGGCGCTGAGCAGGCTGTGAGCGGCCTCATTCAGCGCGGCGGGCGCCTTGCTCACAGCGTCGGCGGCTTCGTTGAGGGAGTCGGTGGCGCTGGCCTTGGCGCTCTTGGCGGAGGCGGCGATCGGATCGAGGGCGGCGGTGGCGTCGGCCAGGCCGTTCGCCGCGGTTCCGTTGGCGGAGGAGGTCATCGGGTCGGCCATGGATCTTCTCTTCAGATATGGGATCAGGCCCCACGGACGGGGGGCCGGGCGCAACATCAACGATGTCGGCCCGGCGCAGGTTCCGCCGAAGTCTCCCTTCCCCCTCGATGGGGGAAGGGCAGGCTTGGGGGTGAATGCAGATAGCCGACCTTGAGCTTCGCCAGGCGCCCTGCCCTCGCCCCCACCCGACCCTCCTCCATCCGCCAACGGTAGGGCTTTCAGGATTAGAACTTCCGCGTGTAGCCGACGGCCCAGACGTCGGCGTTTTGGCTGGAGTCCTTGAAGTCGTGGCGGGTGTAGTCCAGCCGCACGCCGTTCTTGTCGTCCAGGAAGTACTGGCCGCCGACGCCGTAGTTCCAGCTGTCGCCGTCATCGGCGGCGGAGGTCCCGGCGGCGGACGCCTTGATCTTGGAATTGCCGTAGCCGACGCGGGCGAAGAGGTCGGCCTGGGGCGAGACCGGCAGGTAGCCGACGCCGTAGATGGCGGCCTGGCGCTGTAGTTTCAGGTCCACCGAGGTCCCGGCGACATTGACGCTGTCTTCCTTGACGCCGCCGGCCAGCTCACCCTCAACGCCGAGGTATTGGCCAAAGCGGGCGCCCACGCGGCCCTGGATGGCGCCCAGGTTCACGTCGTCGATCTTGGCGTTCGCATAGCCCAGCGTGCCGTAGAAGGTCGTGGGGGACAGGGCCTGGGCCGAAGCGATGGCGGGGACGGCGAGGGTCAGGGCGGTCGTTGCCGCCAGTACGATGAGAGACTTCATAGGTTACTCCAGCTCTTTGGTTCAGCTCCCCAGCGTCGTCCAAGTCGCCTCCAAACACGGCGGTCCAAGGTCGGTTCCTCGACATTCGATGGAAACAATGTGGCGGGGGCGGAGGTGTGGCCCAGGAGGCACAAGTCGGCGCCTAGCATTACAGTTGGGCTGACGTTCGATGTCTGAATCGATGGGCGACCATGATTGGGAGGTCGTGGGATGTCGGGTGCATCGATCGAGACGACGCTGGAGCTTTGGGCGGCATCGCTGCGGGACGTGAAGGCGCGGATGCGGCCGCTGTTCCGGGAAGCTCG
>JAYVDG010000324.1:0-5658 GCA_043749525.1 Phenylobacterium sp. | reverse complement strand
GAGGACGCTTCATCATCAGGGACCACACTCATGCCCGATCCTCCGGGGAGCGCTGTCGTGGCCGCTGCGCCGCGCGCGGCGTCCGTTCCCTATTCGCCGGAGGTCGCCGAGACGATCTGCGATCTGCTGGCGCAGGGCCATAACCTGACGGCCATCTGCCGGCGGCCGGGGTTTCCCTCGCGGTCGGGGGTGGATCTGTGGCTGAAGACGAGAGCGGATTTCGCCGAGACCTACGCACTGACGCTGCAGGCGGGTGACGGCAAGCATCCGGGCGGTCGCCGCACGGACTACTCCCTGGAGCTGGCCGCCGAGTTCTGCCGGCGGCTGGGGGAGGGGCGGGCGCTGTACCGGCTCTGCCAGGACGAGGACATGCCCTCGCAGGGGGCCATCTATCCGTGGCTGAACAAGCATCCCGAATTCGTGGCCATGTACGCGAACGCCCGGGAAATCCAGGCCGAGCGGCTGTGCGACGAGGTGCAGGAGATCGCCGACGGGGCGACGTCCGAGAGCCTGGCCGTCGACAAGACCCGCATCGGCGTCCGCCAGTGGCGGACCAACCTGATGGCGCCCCGGAAGTACGGGACGCGCATCAACCAGGAACATCCGGACGCGGTGGTGATCAATGTCGAGGTCGTCGAGTTCTGAGCTGAACGTCCGCATGCCCGACGGCTGGGAGCCGCGCGAGTACCAGAAGCCCCTGATCCGCTACCTGCAGAAGGGCGGCAAACGGGCCGACGTGGTGGCGCACCGGCGCTGGGGCAAGGACGAGGTGGCCCTGCACTGGACCGCCACTCAGATCGCTTTGAAGCCCGGCCTTTACTGGAGCACCGGCTCGGCGACCACGGCGCGGGAGTACCCTGCCGGGCGGCGGCCGGATCGTGGCCGGTCGGGTGATCGGGCCCTATCTGCTGGTCTGGACCAGCCATGCCCTGTTCCTGGGGTCCTTCGTGGGCTCGGTGACCCAGCCCTGGCGGTTCGATCGGGTCGGCGAGAAGTGCGGGCTGATCGGCCCCAACGCCGCCGTGGTGGTGGGGCAGCAGGCCTACTGGCTGGGCCCCGACCTGCAGTTCTATCGTTATGTCCTGGGCGGGGCGGTGGAGCCGCTGCCGTGCTCGATTCGCGAGGCCCTGGCCGAGAACCTAGCGGCCTCACAGGGCGACAAGATCGTCGCCTCGTCGTCCTCGTTGTTCAGCGAGCTTCGGTTCGACTATCCCGACGCTCGCGAGGGTTCGGAAAACAGCCGTTACCTCTTGATGTCGCTCATGGACGGCGCGTGGTCGCGAGGGGTCATGGCGCGCACGGCGATGATCGACGCCGGTCCGTCGCAGTATCCCATCGGCGTCGATCCCAGCAGCGGCGTCTATTGGCACGAGCGTGGGCAAAGCGCCGACGGCGGCGCCTTCTCCTGGTTCGTGGAGAGCGCCGACCAGTGCCTGGACGAGAACGCCACGGCGATGGTGCGGGGGCTGTGGCCAGACATGGCCGATCAGGTCGGGCCGGTCTCGGTCTCGGTGACCAGCCGTCTCACGCCGCAGGGGGACGAGAGTTCGAACGGCGCCTACAGCATGGCGCCCGGCGTGGACCGCGTGGACCTGCGGACCACAGGGCGGATGTTCCGTATCCGTTTCGCCGGAGGCTCGGCGCCGACCGCCTGCCGTATCGGCCGCCCGGTGTTCGACATTGCCTCGGCCGGCAGCCGCTGAGGGCGCGGTCGGCTGGGCGCGGTATCGCGCCTGGCTGCTGCCCGCGTTGCAGGCCGAGTGCGCCAGCGAGGCGGAGCTGCTGGAGGACATCCTGTCGGGCCGCGCTCAGCTCTGGGCCGGCGAGGCGGCGGCCATGGTCACACAGCGGGTCTGCGAAGACGGCGTGCGCCGCCTGCACGTCTGGCTCCGAGGCGGTGACCTCGCCCAACTCCTGGCCATGCGCCCCGGCATCGAGGCCTGGGCCCGCGGGCAGGGCTGCAAACGCATCACCATCGACGGTCGCGCCGGCTGGAGCCGCGTGCTGCGGCGGCTGGGTTACGCCGCCATCGGAAATCAACTGCAAAGGACGCTCTGATGAGCAAGAAGACCAAGTCCACCGGGAGCACCACCAGCCATACGGTGACGGCGCCGACAAACCCCGATTGGGTCACCAACATGGCGCAGAGCCTGAACCTGGGAATCCAGAAGATCGGCGGCGCGAGTCCTTACGACTATGTGGCGCCCGTCTCCGCCCTGGAGCGGCAGGCCGAGAGCGGGGCCGCAGGGCTGGCCGCTTTGCGAGGCGGCGACGCGAAGACGGCCGGCAGCGACGCGTGGTTCTCCACGATGTTGAACGGCACCGCGCCGAGCGTCAGTTCCGCGAGCCTGCTGGACAACCTGTCCTCCTACTACAATCCCTATCGCGACCAGGTGACGAACGCCGCGATGGCCGACTTCGACGCCAACGCCGGCAAGACGCGGGCGGCGCAGGACCTGGCCATTGCGGGGCAGGGGGCCTTCGGCGGCTCGGGCGCGGCGCTGGCGAAGTCGCAGACCGAAGGTGAACTGGCGCGGGCGAGGAGCAGCCAGCTCTCTCAAATGCTGTCGGACATGTTCACCACCAGCGCCGGCCTCTCGGGCCAGGACGCCGATGACCGTCAGCAGGCGTCGTCAGCCAATGCGCAACTCGCGCTGCAGGACAGCCAGATGAAAATCCAGGGCGCGCTGGACCGCGCCAACAGCAACCGGGCCGACATCAGCACCCAGGCGGCGCTGGGCGCTCAGCTGCGGTCGGCGGATGACGCGATGCGCAAGGCGCCGATCAACACGCTGGGGTCGCAGATCGACATGTTCTCCGGCCTGCCGACCTCGCTGTTCACGGGCCAGGTCGCGGACTCCACGGGGACCAGCAACAACACGACCAGGGAGTCGGGCGCGACGGTTGGCGAGATTGCCGACCTCGTAAAGGCAGCAGCCGCCTTCAGTCCGGCATAGCTTCAAAGGTTTATCATGACCTCATCCAGCAACGCCTCGACGGACGACGGCCCCTCGTTCCAAGGTCTCGACGCGCTTCAGAACGCGCAGATCCTCACCCTTCGCCAGATCGGAGAAAACGTCGCCGCCCAGACCCGCCGGCTCGAAGGCCTGACCGCCAAGGTTGACGACGTGCGCGAGCGCCTCGTCCGGCTGGAGGCCCAGGAGGCCGGAAAGCTGGTTGAGGGCCTGGGGTCGGACCTGAAGGCCGCCGTCGCCCGGGTCGATCTGCTGGAGGCGGCGCGCGACAAGGTGGAGGGCGCGGCGGCGTTCTGGAATTGGGTCGTGAAAAGCGCGCCGTGGCTGGCGGCCGGCATCTCGGCCTTCGTCGCGGGAATCGGGCTGAAGTCGCTGGGCGGCCGCTAGGCGGCGACCTGAAGACGGGCCACGCGTTCAACCAGTTGGCGCAGATAGTCCCGAACATCCGCCGGCCAGGGCTTGGTCAACACCGAGAACCGCGAATAGTCCTTCGCGTAGAAGGCTCGGGTGGCGTCCTCGTAGTCGGCGAGGTTCCCGGCCAGGGTGGTCATGGCGCGCTGGGCGGCCTCGAGCGCCTGGCGAACATCATCCGCGCCCGGGTTGTCACGGCGGGCCTGGTCAATCAGCCGGCGCAGGACCGCCGAGGCGCCGCCCGGCTGCCCGGCCAGCCACTGCCAATGCCGGGGCAGGAGCGTCACCTCGCGAGGGGTGACACCCAGCTTTGGGCGTCCGCGGCCGGGCTTGGGCGGCGTCTCAGCGACCGGGAGCCGCGCCAGGACCTCGTCGGCCGATCCGCGGAAATCCAGCTCCACCGTCCGACCCGTGGCGTCGTCGAAGACCAGGATGGGCTCGCGGCCGTCGTCGTGGGCGGCCTTGGCGGTCAGGGCTACCTTCTGGAGGTCCCCAGCGGCCAGGCCCTGGTGTCCAGCGAAGGCGGTGTAGGTGGCGGCTTCGTCCATCGGGCGCCTCGGCGAGCTCCGCGCCGCTGCGGCGCTCAGAATATTACCCGGATATATAGACGAGCGATGATCGCTCGCAACCTCAGGATTGACCCATGAAGGCGATTCTCGTGGGGCTGGCCGCACTGACGCTCTCGGGGTGCGCCAGCCTGACGCCGGAGCAGGGCGTGAAACTCGGCGTCGATCTATACTGCGCCACCATTACCGACGCCGGAAAGCAGGTGATCCGAGACCGGGTGACCGCCGGGACGCCTATCCTAGCCTGCCCTACGGGCGCGGATCCCGCGCGCCCGTAGGGCAGCGCCATCCGCCAAAACGACGAAGGGACGGAGCGCTGGTGCGTTCCGTCCCCCTGAAGCCCTTGCACCGCAAGGGTTTGTAGTGGTGCCGTTGCAGGGATTCGAACCCTGGACCTCAGCCTTACCAAGGATGCGCTCTACCTCTGAGCTACAACGGCGAAAAGGCGAGGGCGGGCTATAGCCAACGTCGAGGGCCGCGTGAAGCCTAAAAGCGCGGGAAGAGAACTTGACGGGTCGGACCGGTCGCCGCACCCCTTGGGATATGGACAAATCCGGCAAACCGAAGTCGGGCGAGCGGGAGGCGCAACTCGCCCAGGCCCTGCGCGCCAACCTGCGCCGCCGTAAGGTGGCCGATCGCGCGCCGGCGCCCGCCAAGACCAACGAGGATAAATAGCGTCGCGCCTTCCGTAAGGTCGGCCCGCCCGCTAGAGAACCCCCTCTGCCCTGAGGCGCGCCAACCAAGGATCTGAGATGAGCGACCTGCTTCACCTGCTGGCGGAAGATGCGGAGGACCTGGCGGTCATCTCCGCGGCCCTGCAGGACGCGGTCGCCAAGATCGGCGACATCGCGGTGGAGCAACGGGGACGCCGGGTCACAGTGGCCTTCAACCGCTATCGCTGGGAAGGCAAGGGGGGCGAGCGGGTGCGCTCGGCCCTGCAGATCGGCTCGGTGCTGGGAGTTCAGCAGCGCAACCTGCGGCGCGGCGCCAAGTCGGCGGTGATCGAACTGTTGAGTGTGGACTTCGAGCCAGGCGAGGCGCCGAGCGGGGTCATCACGCTCAGTTTCGCGGGCGGCGGCGACCTTCGGATGACGGTGGAATGCGTCGACGCGGTGCTGGCCGACATCTCCGCGCCCTGGTCGACGCCCCGGACTCCCGTGCACGAAGCCTGACAAGGCGTAGCGCGGACGGCCTTGCGCCGCTAAAGAGCGCCCATGCGCCGTTTCCGTTTTTCCGATCCCGGCTTCGAGGCCGCCTTCGCCGCCTTTGTCGATGAGCGTCGTGAGACCCCCGAAGAGGTCGACACCCTCGTTCGCGACATCCTATCGGCCGTCCGCGCCGAGGGCCTGGAGGCCGTCCTGCGGTTCGGCCGTCAGTTCGAGCGGACCCATGTGGACGCCGACAATATCCGAGTGACGGCCGCCGAGATCGAGGAGGGCGCCGCCCAGTGCTCCCCCGAGGTGCGCGAGGCCATCGCCTTCGCAGCGGCCCGCATTCGTAGTTATCACGCGCGCCAACGCCCCGCCGACCAGTGGTTCAAGGATGAGGACGGCGTCGAGCTGGGCTGGCGGTGGACGCCGCTGGAGGCCGTGGGCGTCTATGTCCCAGGCGGTCGGGCGGCTTATCCTTCCACCGTGTTGATGAATGCCGTGCCGGCCGCCGTCGCCGGCGTCGAGCGCATCGCCATGGTGACCCCGCCCGGCAAG
>JAYVDG010000323.1:0-5675 GCA_043749525.1 Phenylobacterium sp. | reverse complement strand
CAAAGGCCTTTTCCATGGGGGAGCCCCTCTCCAAGAGAATTAACTCAACGGTAGTAGAGGTAAACCAGAGGTTAAGCTCCGTCCACGGGATTCAGACTTTGTTAAGTGCGACAACTACGCGCACAGGTTGAGACTGTGTCGGCTAGGACACGGATTCTCCCTATGGGCGAGTGCTTGGAAGCGAAGCGTTAGGAGAATTGTACTATTCCCGAATGCTGGACGGGACTGCAGACGCTCATGACCCAACATCTTCGCGCGACGGGCCCGGCTCACAACGCCACCTTCCATGCCCGCGTGGCGGGCATCGCGCTGATCACCACGATGGTGGTGCTGATCGCCGCATGCCTGACCTTCATGTTGCAGCAGTGGGCGGTCGCCCGCGAGCAGAGCCACCTTAATCACGTGGCCCTCTCGGAGATCACCGCCAGCGCCGCAGCCCCCGCCCTGGCTCAGATGGACGCCCCAGCCGCGCGTGCGGCGATCGCCGCGCTCTCCCAGGCCCAGTCGGTGACCGGCGCCCGTCTGCTCGACTCATCTGGCGGGCTCGTCGCCACCTATAGGCGCGCCAACACCAACACCACCGGGACCGGCAACGACGCCAACGGCGCCGACGTCATCCACGCGCCCGTGAAGATGCAAGGCCTGCGTGTGGGCGAGCTGGTGGTGGATGTGGCGCCGCCGCGCCTCGACGCCCTGCTGCCCCAGTTCGTCGCCTTGACCGGCGCGCTTTTCTTCGGCGGCGTCGGCGTCGCCCTGTTTCTGGCCCGCGGACTCGCCCATAGGGTGATCGCACCGGTGCAGAAGCTGTCGGACGCCATGCGCGACGTGGCCGCCAGCGGCAGTTTCGCTCCCGTCCAGGTGGAGGCGCAGGACGCCCTGTTCCGCAGTCTGACCGCCAGCTTCAACCACCTGCTGGCCAAACTGGACGAGCGCGAGCAGGCGCTCCAGAGCACCCTCCAGGAACTGGTGGAGGCCCGCGACGCGGCCAACGCCGCCAATATCCTGAAATCCCAGTTCCTGGCCAATATGAGCCACGAGATCCGCACGCCGCTGAACGGCGTCCTGGCCATGGCCGAGGTCATGTCCATGGGCGAGATGGACGATATCCAGCGCGAGCGCCTGGAGGTCATCCGCCAGTCGGGCGGCCTGCTGTTGGCGGTGCTGAACGACGTGCTAGACCTCTCCAAGATCGAGGCCGGCAAGCTCACCCTGCTGGTGGACGACTTCGACCTGGAGGCCGCCATCTCGTCGACCCGCGAGAGCTTCGCGGTGATGGCGGAGAAGAAGGGCTTGGCCTTCAAGCTGGAGGTCGAGCCGACCGCCCAGGGCGCCTGGCGCGGCGACGCCGACCGCCTGGGCCAGATCGTCGGCAACCTGCTGTCCAACGCCGTGAAGTTCACCCAAGCCGGCGAGGTTTCCGCCAGTTTCGGCCTCAACCCCGACAGCGGCGCCCTGAAGCTGACCGTGCGCGACACCGGCCTCGGCATCGCCGCCGAGAAGCAGGCGACCCTGTTCGAGAAATTCGTCCAGGCCGACAACTCCGCCACCCGCCGCTTCGGCGGCACGGGCCTGGGCCTGGCCATCTGCCGCGAGCTGACCCAGATGACGGGCGGGGCGATCTGGGTCGACAGCCGCGAAGGCAAGGGCTCGACCTTCACCGTCGAACTGCCCCTGGAACGCGGCGTGGCCGTGGCTGCCGCGCCGGCTCCCGCGCCCCAGGGCGACAATGCCGAGGAAGGCTCCCTGCGTCTGCTGGCCGCCGAGGACAACCCCACCAACCAGCAGGTCCTGGCCGCGGTCATGGGGTCGCTCGGCCTGGACATCGACATCGTCGCCGACGGCAAACTGGCCTTCGAGGCTTGGCGCGACGGGGCCTACGACCTGATCCTGATGGATATCCAGATGCCGGTGATGGACGGCATCGACTCCGCCCGCGCCATCCGGGCCGCCGAGCGCGAGCAGGGCCGCCCGCGCACCCCCATCGTGGCGCTCACCGCCAACGCCCTGTCGCACCAGGTGGAGGAATATTTGGCCGCCGGAATGGACGGCCACGTGGCCAAACCCATCGAGATCGCCAAGCTCTACGAGGCCATCAGCCGCGCCCTGAACGACTCGGCCCAGAACGCCGCCTCGGCCGCCGCGGCGGAGAGCGCCGCCGCCTGATCTCCTGAAGGGCGAAGCTGAACGCCAGACAACGGCGGGCTCAGTTCGGTTTCAGGTTGGAAATGTTCTTCTCCTCCTCAAGCGACACCAACCGCCGCCGCCAGACATCCAAGGAGGATGGAAGATGAAAAAGGTTCTGATCTCGATCGCGGCCGCTTCCGCCCTGGCCGCCGCCGCCCTGCCCGCCTCCGCGCAATCCTATGACCGCGGCTATGAGCGGGACCACGAAGATGGCGACCGCTGGGATGGTGGCCCCGACCGCGGCGGCCCCGACCGCGGCGGCCCGCAGGGTATCGTCCGTGGCGACGACCTGCAGGTCCGCATCAACCGCGCCGAGCGCAACCACCAGATCAGCCGCCACCAAGCCTTCCACCTCCGCGAACAGTTGCGCGTCGCAGAGAGCCTGTCGTGGCGCTATCGCGCCGACGGCGTGGTGACCCGCTGGGAGCGCGCCGACCTCGATCGTCGCTTCGACTCCATCCGCGCCCAGCTGCGCCATGAGCGCAACGACCGCGACTACGGCTCGGGCTACGGTGGCTACGGCGACTATCGCCGCTAGGTCCACCCGCTCCTGACATCGAACGGCCCCGCCCTCCCCGGCGGGGCCGTTTTCGTTGGTGGGCCAGGGCATTACAACCTTGAAATGCGATGAACACAGTCCAAAGGCGGCGCTCAGATCAGGGTCACTGCCAGCGTGGTCTTCTAGGGTCAACGTCGCAAACGGGGTGGCGGACAGATCAAAGGACCAACCCCATGAAGAAGACCCTGCTCACCCTGGTCGCGGCCTCTGCCCTGACCGCCGCCGCCCTCCCCGCCGCCGCGGCCACAGATGGCGCGAACAACATCAACGCCCACCAGGCCCAGATCGAGACCCGCATCGACCAGGGCTTCCGCAGCCACAAGCTGACCCAGCGCGAAGCCTCTGCGCGTGCAGGTCCGTCAGATCGCCCAGCTGGAAGCCCGCTACCGGGTGAACGGCCTGCAGAACTGGGAACGCCAGGACCTCGACCGCCGCCTCGGCCGGGTCGGCGCCCAGGTCACCGCCCAGCTGAACGACCGCGACCACGGTAACGGCCACTATGCCGGCGGCTACCGCCGCTAAGCGTCGTGACGCAAGGGTTTGAGCGTCCCCGGATCCCCCGCCGGAGGCGTCTCGCCCACAGGGACCTCTTTGGCCAGCGCGGGGACTTCCGCGCTGTGGCGAGCCCGGGTTTACTCGGAATTATCCCAAACCAGGTTCTATGAGTGACCTAAGCTTCGCTGGAACCGTGCATGCCGTCGTCGGCCGCGACCTACTCGTCCGACCTGATGGAGGTCATGGCCGCGCGCCGGGCCCAGGTGCGGATGCGTGTGGGCCTGGCCGTGGGCCTGACCCTCGGCTTCGGCACGATCACCGGCTGGGTCTGGGCCTTCGTCTGGCTGGCCTGCTACGGCAGCCTGCAGATCATCGAGCATTTCGGGCTCGCCAAGCGCACGCCGCCGCCCTGGGTCGCGCTGACCCTACTTTTCACCAACAGCGTGGTCTTTGGGGCCTTCGCGGCCGAGGGCCCGATGAGCGACGGCGTCTTCGGCCTGGCCTGTTGGATCTGCCTGCTCTGCGGCGGACAGCTCAACGCCGCCCTCACCAGTCAGAAGTCGCGGGCGGGGTTCCTGGCCGCCTCCACCCCCTTCGCCATCTACCTCGCCGCCACGCCCTTCGTCGCCCTGTGGCTGGGCGCCGCCCCGCGCCAGGCCGCGGCCATCGCCGCCTCGGCGATGCTGATCGTGGTTTTCACTCATATGATCTGGCGCGCAGCCGCCCGCGCGCTCACCGCCGAGAGCGAGGCCCGCGCCCAGGCCGAGGCCGCCGACGCCGCCAAGTCGGCCTTCGTGGCCATGGTCAGCCATGAGTTGCGCACCCCCATCAGCGCCATCCTCGCCGGCGCGGTCGAGGCCAATGACGTCCGCAGCGCCTCGGGCCGGCAGTCGAACCTCGAACTGATCTCCTCCTCAGCGCGGATGATGCGGACGCTGCTGGACGACCTGCTGGACATGTCCAAGATCGAGGCCGGCCGCATGGGCGTGGAAGTCACCCCCTTCGACCTGCGCCAGCTGATGCTGGAAACCGTGCGGTTCTGGGGACCGGTGGCTCGGCGCGGTGGGCTGGCCTTCCGCCTCGAAGGCGCGCATGCCCTGCCGGCCTGGGTGGAGGGCGACCCCACCCGCATCCGCCAGATCCTCAACAACCTGCTCTCCAACGCGATGAAGTTCACGCAGAGCGGGTCCATCATCCTGAGCATGGCCTCCCACCCCAACGCCGACGGGACCCGTGGCATCACCCTGGAGGTGATCGACACCGGACCCGGCATGACCGACGAGCAGATCGGCGGCCTGTTCACCGCCTATGGCCAGCTCAGCAACAGCGTCGCCCGCACCCATGGCGGCACCGGCCTGGGGCTGAATATCAGCCGCGAGCTGGCCCGCCTGATGGGCGGCGAACTGGTGGCGCAAAGCGCGCCGGGCCAGGGCGCGACCTTCCGCCTGTCCCTGGACCTGGCCCTCGGTCAGGCCGACACCGCCGCCGAGCCGGCGCCTCGGGAACAGACTGGCCTGCGGGTGCTGATCGTCGACGACCACGAGATCAACCGCCGCGCCTTCACCCTGATCCTGCAGGGCGCGGTGGACTTCATCAGCACCGCGCAGAATGGCCAGGACGCGCTGGACACCCTGGCCCTGGAACGCTTCGACGTCGTGCTGATGGACCTCAACATGCCGAAGATGGGCGGGCTGGAGGCGACGCGGGCCCTGCGCGCCGGGACCGGCCCCAACCGCCACACCCCGGTCATCGCGCTCACCGCCTCGGCGGCCCGCACCGAGATCGACGTCTGCCTGGCCGCCGGCATGAACGCCTTCGTCATGAAGCCCGTCGAGGCCGCCGAGCTGTTCGGCGCCATCGAGCGAGTGCTGGACGCCCACGAGGCGGCAGTCGCCACCGCGGCCTAGCGGCGAACGGCGTTTCCGCCTAAGGCCGGCCTCTAGGGAGGGACGCCATGGAAACCCGGCAGAACGGCTACATCGTCAGCGACGCCCCCTCGCGGTTCGACATTGAACGCGCCTATCACTGGATATCCTCTGAGAGCTACTGGGGTGCGGGCATCCCACGCCAGACGTTCGAGAAGGCCGTCGCCGGCAGCCTGACCCTCGGGACCTTTGCGGCGGACGGCCAGATGGCCGGCATGGCCCGGGTGGTCACCGACCGCGCCACCTTCGGCTGGGTCTGCGATGTCTTCGTGGACGACGCCCATCGCGGGGCGGGCCTGGGCAAGGCGATCATGGCCTTTATCACCGACCACCCGGACCTGCAGGGGTTCCGGCGCATGCATCTGGCCACCCGCGACGCCCACGGCCTCTACGCCCAGTACGGCTTCGGCCCTCTGACTGGCGCCGACCGCTGGATGGAGATCCGCAAGACCTACCGCTGAGGGATGATGGTCATCTCGGGCCAGCGGGCCTTGGCGGCAGCAGCCGTGCGG
>JAYVDG010000322.1:0-5691 GCA_043749525.1 Phenylobacterium sp. | reverse complement strand
CGGTGTCGCTCGCAGCATCCAGTTACTCATCCCACCACAGGAGCTGCCCATTCTCGGCATCGACCAACCCGTCATAATCAATGCGACGGGACACTAGGTGTCGGCTTGGCCCTGCCACCGCGTCACCGGCACGGCGAGCCGCGACAGCTGGTCGGAGCCCTGGCTGACATAGCCCGCGATCTACCGAATTGCGGTGACAGTGCACTCAATTGCGGTCGTCATGCGCAGTCCCCGCAGGGCTGAGTTTTTTGCACTGTCACCGTATTCTGAGGCTGACGAAGCTCTAGTGCCCGGTGAGGGTCAGTCCGCTGGCGGCGGGCGGGCTCTCGTCGCCGCCGTTCAGCGGCTTCTGCATCCAGACGGTGTCCACCCAGCGCCCGTGTTTGAAGCCGACGCTCTGGCAGACCCCGGCGTGGCGGAAGCCGAGCGAGGTGTGCAGGCCGATGGACCCGGCGTTGCCGCTGTCGCCGATCACCGCCATCACCTGCCGCAGACCCAGGGCCTCGCAGGCGGCCAGCACCTCGGTGAGCATGGCCTTGCCCACCCCACGCCCATGGGCCTCGGGGGCCACATAGACGCTGTCCTCCACCGTGAACCGGTAGGCCGCCCGGGGCCGGAACAGGCCGGCATAGGCAAAGCCCAGGACCTTGCCGTCGGCCTCGGCCACCAGGTGCGGCAGGCCCCGCTCGACGATGGCCAGGCGGCGTTGCGCCATCTCCGCCGGGCTGGGCGGAACCTCCTCAAAGGTGCCGAAACCGTGCAGCACGTCGTGGCCGTAGATGGCCGACAGGGCTTCTGCATCGTCTTCCCGCGAAGCCCTGACGATCATGCCTGCTCCCATCCCCGGTCCATCGCCCAGATGGCGAAGGCATAGTCGAGCGCGATCTCCTTGAGGAAGTCGAACCGGCCCGAGGCCCCGCCGTGCCCGGCGTCCATGTTGATCTTGAGCAGGATCGGAGCATCGGCTGTCGAGAACTGCCGCAGCTTGGCCACCCACTTCTCAGGCTCCCAGTAGGTGACCCGGGGGTCTGACAGCCCGCCCGTGGCCAGCACCGGCGGATAGGGCAGGGTGGCCACCTGGTCGTAGGGACTGTAGGCGGCGATGGTGTCGTAGGCCGCCGCGTCCTCCAGCGGATTGCCCCACTCGGGCCACTCGGGCGGCGTCAGCGGCAGGGTGGTGTCGCTCATGGTGTTGAGCACGTCGACGAAGGGCACGGCGGCGATGACCCCGGCCCACAGGTCTGGCCGCAGGTTGGCGATGGCGCCCATCAGCATGCCGCCCGCCGAGCCGCCATAGGCGACCATCCTGCCGGCCTTGCCATAGCCGCCCGCGTCCAGGTGCTCGGCGCAGGCGATGAAGTCGGTGAAGCTGTTGGGTTTCTTCTCCTTGCGGCCGTCCAGGAACCAGCCCCAGCCCTTGTCGGAGCCGCCGCGTACGTGGGCCGTGGCCCAGATCCAACCGCGGTCCACCAGGCTGAGATTGCGGATCGAGAAGCTGGGCTCCATGGCGTGGCCATAGGCGCCGTAGCCGTAGAGCAAGAGGGGTGCGGAGCCATCCAGTGGCGTGTCCTTCAGCATCAGGACGGTGACCGGAACCTCGGCTCCATCGGCCGCCTTGGCCGTCAGCCGGCGGGCGACGTACCTGGCCGGGTCGTGGCCGGAGGGGATCTCCTGGGTCTTGCGCAGGGTCCGCTCGCGGCTGGTCATGTCGTAGTCGAACCACTGCCGGGGCGTGGTGGGGGACTGGTAGATGAACCGGGTGACCGGGGTGTCGTACTCGTAGCCGCCGCTGAGCGACAGCGCGCAGGCCTCCTCGTCGAAGACGATCTCATGCTCGCCGCCGCCCCGCGCCATGACCACGATCCGGTCGTTGGCGTTGACCCGTTCCAGTCGCACCAGGTGTTCCGCATAGGCCGCGAAGCCGGTGACATAGTGGCCGGGCTGGTGGGCGACGAAGTCGGTCCAGGTGGACTTGGCGGGGATCTCGGCGGTGCTGGCTGCCAGCTTGAAGTCCACCGCGCCGTCGTCGTTGGTGCGGATCACCCAGCGGTCGGTCCAGTGGTCCAGCTCGTACTTGACCCCCACCCGGCGCGGCTCGGCCACGAAGGGCGGGCGGGTCGGATCGGCGGCCGGGATCAGCCACAGTTCGGTGGTCTCCTGGTTGCCGACATGGACCACGATGTGGCTGTCGTCGGAGGTGGTCCCGACGCCGAGGAACATGCCTTCGTCGGCCTCCTCATAGACGAGGTTGTCCTCGCCACCGCGAGCGGGGCGGCGGAAGACCTTGGAGGGCCGGGCGTTCTCGTCGCGCCAGATCCAGAACAGCCACTGGCTGTCGGGGGAGAAGGTGAAGTCGCCATAGGCGCTCTCGATCTCGAAGGGCAGGGTCTCGCCGGTGGCCAGGTCCTTCAGTCGGATCGTGTAGTACTCCGACCCCTGCTGGTCGGCGGCCCAGGCGTAGAGCCGGTGGTCGGGGCTATGATGGGCGGAGCCGACCTGGAAGAAGGCCTTGCCCTGCGACAGAGCCTCCTCGTCCAGCAGCACCACCTCGCCGTCGGTCCGGCCGCGCGGACGGCGGCCATGCACCGGATGCTCGGCGCCGATCTCGTAGCGGACGTAGTAGTCCCAGGCGCCATCGGAGGCCGGGACCGAGGAGTCGTCCTCCTTGATCCGTCCCTTCATCTCGGCGAACAGGGCGTCCTGCAGGGCCCGGGTGGGGTCGTCCAGCAGGGCCTTGGTGTAGGCGTTCTCGGCGTCCAGATGCTCGCGGATGTCGGCCCGCAGGACCTTGGGATCGCGCAGGACCTCCTTCCAGTTGTCGTCCTTCATCCAGGCGTAGTCGTCGACGCGGGTGCGGCCGAGCTGGGTGATGGACTTGGGTTCGCGGCGGGCGACGGGGGGTGTGGGACGGGTCATGCCCGTTAGATGGCCCACCGATAGGGCACGCTCAAGGCGTAACCCATTGGCCACGCGGCAACATGGCGCAAGCCCCAGAGCAAGATAGGACTTTGCGTTAACGATGTTCTTAAGGAAGTATCCCGTTAGTTGGTTCCGTGAGTTGCGGAAATTTTATCGGGGACGTCGATGGTCTATGACCTATCCGTGGAGCTGATCCACGCGACGGTGCAGCTGGAACAGCCGCTGGGGGATGGCACCCGCACGGTCGGCACCGGCTTCTTGATCCAGTCAATCAGCCCCGACGGCCAGCCGCACACCGTCCTCGTCACCGCCAATCACGTGCTGTCCAAGATGCCCGGCGCCGAGGCGCGCATCGGCTACCGGATCGAGAACGCCGACGGTTCCTGGACCTACGCCCCCCAGACCCTGAAGATCCGCGACGCCGCGGGCCACGAGCTCTGGACCCATCACCCGTCGCGCGACGTGGCCGCCATCTCGATCACCGCGCCGGAAGAATTCGCCAAGGCCGCCATCCCGCTGACCTGGCTGGCCGACGATCAGACCTTCGCCTCGCTGCAGGTGGGCGCGGGCGACGAGATGATGGCGCTCGGCTTCCCGCGCGGCCTGGCCGCCAACCGCGCCGGCTTCCCGATCCTGCGGGCCGGCCGCGTGGCCTCCTATCCGATCGCGCCCGCCAAGGTCTTCCCGACCTTCCTGCTGGATTTCAGCGTCTTCCCGGGCAATTCGGGCGGGCCGGTGTTCATGGCCGACAACTCGCGCCGCCGCGTGGGCGCGACCGAAGCCCAGCCGGCGCAGTTCATCGCGGGTCTGCTGACCCAGCAGGTCGAACTGAACAATGAGCGCCTGGAGATCGGGATCGTCACCCAGGCCAAGTACATCCGCGAGACCATCGGTCTGGTGGAGGACCCCTACGCCCCGGTGACCACGGCTTCCAACGAAGTCGTCACGGGCGCCAAGGCCGCCTCGGCCGAAGAGGCCGTCTCGCCCGACTGGTAGCGAGCGAGAACCTCCCCGCCCGTGAGGGCAGGGAGGCTTTCATAATCTTACGCCCCGTACAGCAGGGACAGGGTCTCGGCGATGCAGGCGGGCTTTTCCTCGCCTTCGATCTCGATGGTGCATTCCATGCGGATCTGGACGCCGCCGGCCTTGGCGTCGACGCCGATCAGCTTCTGGCGCAGGCGCACGCGCTTGCCCACGCGGACCATGTTCACGAAGCGCACCTTGTCGGAGCCGTAGTTGATCCCGCGGGTCACGCCCTTCACCGGCATCAGGCCGCCGCCCAGGAAGGGCAGCAGCGACAGGGTCAGGTAGCCGTGGGCGATCGGGCCGCCCATTTCACGGTTGGCGCGCTCGACGTCGACGTGGATCCACTGATGGTCCCCGGTGGCCTCGGCGAACTGGTTGACGCGCTCCTGGGTGATTTCCAGCCAGTCGGACACGCCGGTCTCCTGACCGACCAGGCCGGGCAGATCCTTGAATTCCACGGGGTTCATCGTTCACGTCCTCGTCCTTGAAACAGGTGTTCGACCTCTAGAGGGTGACAGCGGCAAGGGAAAGCCACATCAGGCCACCGCCTCGGCCAGGAAGGTGGCATAGACCCCGTCATGGGTGCGCCGCAGCAGTCGGAAGCCGGCGTCGTCGATCATCCGGGCAAGGATCCAGCCGAAGGTGGAGTGCTCCTCGCGCACGTGAGAGGCCACCTCCTCGCGGCTGTAGCCGGTCTCCCGGGTCATCCAGCCGATCCAGCTCTCCACCGTGCGCGGGATGGCGTCGGGGGTGCAGTTGAAGGCCACGTCGCGGATGTAGATCTGGCCGCCGGGCTTCAGAGCGTCGCGCATGCGGGTCAGCGCCACGGCCTTCCACATGTCGGGCAGGTGATGCAGGGCGTTCTTGGTGATGATCAGGTCGAGATCACCGGAGGCCGGGAAGGTCAGGAAGCCGCCCAGCTCGAAGGTGATGTTGGTCACGCCCATGTCGGCGGCTCGGGCCTTGGCGGCGGCAAGCATCGTGTCGGACACATCGATGGCGCGGACCGAGCGGGCCATGCCGCCCGCCGCGCAGGCCAGGATGCCGGTGCCGCAGCCGATGTCGGCCAGCGCGGTGTCGCGGTTCACACCCAGGCCTGAAAGCAGGGCGCGGTCGGCGGCGAGGTCGCCGCCTTGGCGGGCGTCATAGGTCGCGACTTGCTGCGGGTCCTCGAAATCGAGGCCGACCTGCTTAAGGTCGTCGTACCACCAGTCGGGTTGGGTCACGTCTTGGTCTCCATCTGTGAGGCGGATGGAGAAGCGGGCTGACCGATCCATCCGCAGGCTTGCGGGGGATCGGTCAGCGAAGAGGTCTGGTTAGACTCGCGCGCGCCCAATCCCCGGGAAGGGATTGGCTACGTTCCGTGCGAGGCGGGTCGTCAGGCTCATGCTGGCGCCAGACTACACCGAACGGGGAAGCCGTCTAGCGAATGTACTCACCACTGAAGGCCGGCGACGTCGACGGCGACCACCGACAAGCAGACCCTGGGAATGTCCGCCAAGGGTGCAGGCTGTGTGAAAACGCGCCGCGACCAATATCCCACGCAACATCCCACCCCTCGCGTGCGGTGAAGCGATGCCATCTTGCGGACTTGGGCCCTTACGTCCCCTCTGCGGGTAAATCATTGCGCGGCAAATCGCGTCGGCTGCGTTTTCACACATGGGGTAATCGCGGGAGCGAGGAACCCTAAGACCCTTTGGGTCACGAGTTGGAGGGTGGTTGTTCCCCGATAGGATGGAAGTACGG
>JAYVDG010000321.1:0-5696 GCA_043749525.1 Phenylobacterium sp. | reverse complement strand
AGGCGACCGAAGGCGGGCTGATCTTCACCGGGGCGCTGTTCGAGGGAACCGCCGATGATCCCGCCGCCGTCGAGGCCCGCATGGCCGAGATCACCGCGCGCCGGGAAACCACCCAGCCGATCCGCGAGAAGACCGGCGGATCGACCTTCAAGAACCCGCCCGGCCATTCCTCCTGGAAGCTGGTGGACGAGGCCGGCTGGCGCGGCAAACCCGTCGGCGGCGCCATGTTCTCGCCGCTGCATTCGAACTTCCTGATCAATACCGGCGACGCCACCGCCGCCGACCTGGAAGGCCTGGGCGAGGCCGTCCGCGCCGATGTGAAGGCCAAGACCGGGATCGAGCTGGAATGGGAAATCAAGCGCATCGGCCGACCCTGAGCCGCGCCAGATCTCGGAGCTTGTAGGCCAGCAAGACGCCGATCAGGGTGAGCACGATGGCGTCGGAGCCCGCCAGGGCCCCGGCCTGTGAGCACGCCGTAGACCGTCCAGAGCAGGTTGTTAGCCGCAAAGAGCAGCAGGGTGGCCAGGGTCAGGCCGTCGGCCGTGCCGCGTCGGACCGTCTGCACGACCTGCGGCGCGAAGCCGACCATGCCGAGCGCGCCGGCCACAGCGCCGATGGCCTCGACATTCGCGTCAAAGCTCACTTGGCGGCCAGGGCCTTGGCGGTGGGGACAAGCCGCACCGTGGCCGTGGCGCGCGCCAGGACGACGCCGTCGGGATCGAGCAGCTTGGCCTTCACAAAGCCGATGGTCTTGCCGAGCTGGATCACCTGACCCTCGCCGACGATGGGGCCGACCTTGGCGGGGGCCAGGTAGCTGACGTTCATGTCGATCGTCACGGTGTAGAGGGCGCCTTCGGTGTGGGCGAAGACCGCCGGGCCCATGGTGTCATCCAGCATGGCCGCCAGCAGGCCGCCCTGGATGTAGCCGGCGGGGTTGGTGAAGGCCGGCAGGCCGACGAAGCCCATCCGGATCCAGCCATCGGCGGGGCGGGCGTCCTGCACATGCCAGCCCAGCAGTTCGGCGCAGGGCGGGCGGGGCAGGTGGTCGAGGGCGGTAGCTACGGTCATGGCGGTCTCCCTTGGGGAGGGCCGGTTCTGCGCCCGCGGCTGACAGGATGATGTCAGCAGTCGGTCAGCTAAAAAAACATACTATTGCCTAGGCTCACGACGGCCGCGATGATCTGGGCAGGGAGGCTGCTCACCTTGCCCCGGTGAGCAGGCGCAAACGAACACTGGGGTCTCGGAGGTCGCCGTCATGGATATGCCGGTTCAACAAGACGGCTGGACCCATCGGCAGATGGACACGCCGGAGATTCTGACCCTGCGCGCCTACCTTGAAGCCAACAACGGTCTCAAGGGCCTGGACATCCTGGAGCCCGGAGACGCCGAGCACGCGGTCAATCTGTTCCGCCGTGACGGCTTCGTCGTGGTCGCCAATGTGCTGAACGACGAACAGACCCAGTTCCTCGCCGAGGGCTGCAATGCGGTGGCCCGGGAAATCCTCACCCTGGACGGCGATCGCGCCGGCAACCGGGGCTCGCACCGCTATTCCTTCGGCGGCAGCAGCCTGACCCGCAGTCAGCTTCACCGCCCCGAGTGGCAGATGCTGCTGGATATCCCGGCCGTCACCGAGATCGTCACCGCCATCTTCGAGAGCCCCGACTACGTGCTGCGGGCGGCCAGCGGCGACTTCTGCCTGCCGGGCGCGGTGGAGTATCAGCCGCTGCATTCCGACGTGAACGACTGGCGCAGCGCCGAGCGGACGCCCTTCAGCGCCTATCACGACCCACGTGGCCATCTCACTATTCGAGATTTGCCTTGCCCCTATGTCTGCGTGAACTTCCTGCCGCAGGACGTGACGAAGCTGAACGGCCCGACCCGGCAGATCCCCGGCACCCAGCATTCCCGCGTGCGCATCCCCCGCCTGGAGGAGGAGCCGGAATGGATGCGGCTGAGCACCGTCTGCCCCGCGCCGGCCGGCACCATCATGATCCGCGACGTGCGGGCCTGGCACGGCGGTACGCCCAATGTCTCCGACGCGATGCGGGCGATCCCGAACCTGGAGTTCTACGCCCCCTGGTTCCGGGAGCCGATCGTGCCGGGTATCAGCTACCAGGACTACAGGAAGCTGTCGGAACACGCCCAGAAGCTGGTCCGCCACTGCGTCGCCGATTCCAGCGAGACCCTGGTCACCGGCCCGACCCTGCGGGCCCCATGAAGTATCGCCAGCTCGGCCGCTCGGCGCTGAAGGTCAGTGAACTCTGTCTCGGCACCATGAACTTCGGCCCGCGCACCTCGGAGGCGGAGTCCTTCGCCGTCCTGCATGCGGCGGTGGAGGCGGGGATTAACTTCATCGACACCGCCAACCAGTACGGCGGACGCCTGGGCGTCGGGACCACTGAAACCATCCTGGGCAGATGGCTGGCGCAGGACCGGGGCCGGCGCGACCGGATCGTGCTGGCCACCAAGGTCCATGAACCGATGTCCGACGACATCAATGACCGGGGCCTGTCGGCGCGCCACATCCAGATGGCCTGCGACGCCAGCCTGAAGCGGCTGCAGGTGGATCACATCGATCTCTACCAGATGCACCACATCGACCGGTTGGCACCTGTGGAGGAGATCTGGCAGGCGATGGACCGCCTGATCGCTCAGGGCAAGATCACCTATGTCGGCTCGAGCAACTTCCCAGGCTGGAAGATCGCCCAGGTCAACGAGAAGGCCATCGCCCGCGGGCGGCTCGGCCTGGTGTCGGAGCAGAGCCTATACAACCTGATCGAACGCCGCGCCGAGATGGAGGTCATCCCGGCTTGCCGCGAGTACGCGCAGGGCGTGATCGCCTGGAGCCCGCTGGCCGGTGGGCTGCTGGCCGGCAAAGCTCCGGCCGACACCGGGCGCCGACAATCGGCCGATATGAAGCGCGCCGCCGCCGCCCGGGCCGACCAGCTGTCCCAATTCGCGGGACTGTGCGCCGAGCTGGGAGAGAGCCAGAGCGCCGTGGCCCTGGCCTGGCTGCTGCATCAGCCGGGCATGACCAGCGCCATCATTGGGCCGGGCGGCGTCGGCCAGCTGACCTCGGTCCTGCACGCGCCCGACATCCAGTTGGGCGATGATGTGCTGGCGAAGATCGACGCCATCTTCCCGGCCGTCGGTCCGGCGCCCGAGGCCTACGCCTGGTGAGCGTCTGGTCCTCCGGGCGGGTCGAGGTGTCCGGCGGACATCTCGCCTATCACCGCACCGGTGGTGACGGCCCGGCTTTGGTCCTGTCCCACGGCCTGACGGACAACGGCCTGTGCTGGCAGCGGCTGGCCGAGGCTCTGGCGCCGGATTTCGACATCATCATGCTGGACGCCCGTGGCCACGGCGACAGTTCGCGGATGCCGGCCGGCGGCCACGACCCGGCGCAGGATATCGCCGAGGCCACCGAGAGGCTCGGCTTGGTCCGGCCCATCGTGATGGGCCATTCGGTGGGAGCGCGCGCCACGGCGAGCTACGCCAACGCCCATCCCGACCGGGTGGCGAAGGTGATCCTGGAGGACCCGCCCTTCCTGCCGCTGATCGACCGGGCGGCGGCCGATATCCGCGCCGCGAAGTTCGGCCGTCAGGTCGATAAATTCCGCGCCATGTCCGAGGCGGACCTTATCGGCATGGGCAAGGCGCAGTCTCTCCTGTGGCACGAGGACGACTTCCCAGCCTGGGCTGAGGCCAAGCATCAGGTCGATCAGCACGCCATGCCGTTCTACGCCGCGCCCTGGCAGGACTCGCTCAGCCAGATCAGCGTGCCAACCCTGCTGATCCATGGCGACAGCGCCCGCGGCAGCCTGGTCACCCCGGAGATCGCCGACGAGGCCAAGGCCCTCAATCGCCAGATCGTCACGGTCCTGGTCCGAGGGGCGGGTCACAACACTCGGCGCGAGAACTTCCCCGACTACCTGTCAGCGGTTCAGGCGTTCCTCAGCCTACTGGCCTAGCGCGTCTTTCCTTGAGGGCGAGCTGGCCCCATTCCGCCGCGGTCGGCATCGCGCAGGACATGACCTCCGCTATCGTCATAACTGTGGTATTCCAAGTTGAAACCCTGGCGTTTGTTCGGCAGGGTCGCTGTGGGGTTGGGGGGCGCGGCCATGAAGGTGGACGAAGTCAAGCTGGGCGCGATCGACGCCGCCGGCGCACAGATCGAGGCGGTCTTTTCCAGGCGCGTGCCGGACTATGCGGTCTATCGGACCAAGGACCGGGTCCTGGCCCACTGCGCGGACGATCCGGTCCGTGAAGCCAAGCAACGCAGCATCCTGGCGACCCTCGGGCCGCTGCGGGGCGAGATCAACGGCCTGATCGACGGCTGGCGGACCAGTCGCAGCGACGCCGACAAGGCCAAGGCCCGCGGCTTCGAACGGCGGGTGGCCGACGCCCTGGTGGTGGCGCTGGAAGATGACGAGGCGAGCGCCAAGGCGCTGCTGGAAAACGTCAAGCTGGACATCCATGAGGAGCGCGTCTCCCGCGCCAGGTTCCAGTACCTGCTGGTGGCGTCGATGGCGTTGGCCTTCGGGCTGGTGGTGATCTTCGTGATGACGTCGGACTGGTATCGGGCCTCGGTCCACGCCTTCGAACACAAGACCGATCCCCTGTGGCTGGCGGCGGGCGCCGGCGCCGTCGGGGCGTTTTTCTCCATCGCCACGGGCATCCGCAACCGCACGGTTCTGCCCGACCTGCGGGTGGTCGACAATTCGGCCGACGCGGTGCTGAGGATCGTCATCGGCCTGATCGCCGCCACGATCCTGATCTTCCTGCTGCAGTCGGGGGTGGTGGCGACGCCGACGTTCGGCAACCGCACCATCGACATCGAGGCAGCGGCCCCGGCGGTCTATTCCTGGACCATGGTGGTGGTGGTGGCCTTCACGGCCGGCTTCCTGGAGCGGTTGGTGCCCGACCTGCTGGCCAATAGCGCGGTCGCGACGCTTCGGCCCGCCACGCCGACGGCCACACCCGTCGTCCCAGCGACGAAAACCGTCCCCTCCGCCCCAGCCGGCGAGACCGCCCCTGAGGCGGCGGACGAGGACGCTGACAACTGCTTCGACCGCCACCAGGGCGACGACGATACGCCCGACGAAGACCTGCCGCCCGCCCGAGGCGGCGTGGCGACCGTCTAGCCCGTTCCGGAAACCGAGAGAGGAGCGCTGACCATGGCGTACGCCCTGACCTGGCTGCCTGACGTCCTGGAAGCCGCCGGCCTGAAGGTGGCCGAACAACCCGGCTGGCTGGATCGCGGCGTGGGAAACGTCGGCGCCACAAGGGGCGTCATCTGCCACCACACCGCCGGCGGGCCGAAGGGCAACATGCCGAGCCTGGGGGTGATCACCAACGGACGGGCGGGTCTGCATGGCCCGCTGGCGCAGCTGGGGCTGGGGCGGGATGGAACCTACTATGTCATCGCCGCCGGGCGCGCCCAGCACGCCGGCAAGGGCGAGTGGGCCAAGGTCGCCACCGGGAACACCAGCTTCATCGGGATCGAGGCCGAGAATACCCGCCTGCCCGACGACCCCTGGCCCGCGGTGCAGATGGACGCCTACCACCGCGGTGTCGCCGCGATCCTGAGGAAGATCGGCGCCAATGAGAGCATGTGCTGTGGGCACAGGAAATACGCCCTGCCGAAGGGCCGCAAGCCCGACCCGCTGTTCGACATGGATGACTTCCGCGCCGGC
>JAYVDG010000320.1:0-5732 GCA_043749525.1 Phenylobacterium sp. | reverse complement strand
GGAACTGCTGATGCTGGGGATCATCCTCAGCGTGCTGGCGGTGATCGGCGGCTTCGTGGGGCGCTGGCTGGATGCCGGCGTCGGCCCCAAGCGGGCGGTGCAGATCGAGATCGGCATGGCGCTGGCCGGCATCATCGCTCTGCTGGGCATGACGCCGGAAAAGATTCTCTATCTCTGGAGCTATGATCCCACGACCCACGCGCGGCTGTGGACGGGGATGTTCGGGACCTGGCCGGAGGTGGTCTACATCCTGATCGGCTTCTCCAACGCCATCTTCGTGACCGCGCAATATGCGTCCAGCCGCACCCTGCTGACCCGGCTGACCCCGCCGGAGCAGACCGGGACCTTCTTCGGGGTCTATGCGCTGTCGGGGACGGCGACGGTGTGGCTGGGGTCGTTCCTGGTCAATCTCGGCACCCAGGTGTTCAAGAGCCAGCAGGGGGGCTTCGCGGCCGTGGCCCTGCTGTTGCTGGTGGGGTTCGTGGGGCTGCTGTTCGTGAAGGGCGGGGACCGGCGGGTGGTGTGACAAACCACGTCATCCCGGGCGCAGCGAAGCGGAGAGCCGGGATGACATGATGGGTTTACGCCGCCCCAGCTTTGCAGGATGAGGGCTCTCCATCCCCAGCCAAGGTCCACGCTCCTCACCGACTCCTTTCCTTCGATCCTCCAGGCGGGTAAGGCCCGCCCCATGCGCGTCGCAGCCCAGCTTCGGACGTCCTGGCGCGAGCCGCTCCAGGTCCTGTCGGCCTTCGCCGGCGAGCCGTGGGCGATCGGTTTCCTGTCCGGCGGCCAGGGGCCTCGGGCGCGGTGGTCCTATCTGGCGCGCCGGCCTGATGCGGTCCTGACGCTGAGCGCCGGCGATCCGCGCGATCCCTTCCAGGCGCTGTCGGACCTGCTGGGACCGCTGGGTGAGACCAGCCGCGACGGGCCGCCGTTCCAGGGCGGGCTGGCGGGGCTGGCCTCCTACGAACTGGGCGACCGGGTCGAGGCCCTGGGCCTGGCCCGCAGTTCGGACTGGCCCGACCTGGCCGTCGGGCTCTATTCCAGCGTGCTGGCCTTCGACCACCAGGAACGGCAGGTGATCGCCGTCGGCCGTGGCTATGACGAGGCCGACAGCGAGCAGGCGGCCTTCGAGGCGATGAGCTGGCTGCAGGACCTGGCGCAGCCGGCGACACGGGGACCGCTGACGCAGGGGCTGACGGCGTCGGACGCGCCGGCCTATGAGGCCGCCGTCGCGCAGGTTGTCGCCCGCATCCATGCCGGCGAAATCTTCCAGGCCAATATCGCCCGGAGCTGGACCGGACGTCTGGCGCCCGGGGCCACCCCCTTCGACCTGCTGGCCCGGCTGGCGGGGCAGAGCGCGGCGCCCTTCGCGGCCTACCAGCGGCTGGCGGGCCGGGCGGTGGTGAGCAATTCGCCCGAACGCTTTCTCCAGGTGGACGCGGCCGGCGGCGCCGAGACCCGGCCGATCAAGGGCACAAGACCCCGAGGTGTGGACGCGCGAGCCGACGCGACCCTATCTGCGGAACTGGCCGGCAGTCTGAAGGACCAGGCCGAGAACCTGATGATCGTGGACCTGATGCGCAACGACCTGGCCCGGGTCTGCGCGCCGGGCAGCGTCAAGGTCCCCGAGCTGTTTTCGGTGGAGAGCTTCACCAATGTCCACCACCTGGTCTCCACGGTGCGGGGGCGGCTGGCGGCGGGGCGGAGCGCCATCGACCTGCTGCAGGCGGCCTTCCCACCGGGGTCGATCACCGGGGCGCCCAAGGTGCAGGCCATGAAACTCATCTCCCAACTTGAGACCCCGCGCGGCCCCTATTGCGGCTCGCTGTTCTGGGCCGGCGCCGACGGGGCCTTTGATTCCAGCGTGCTGATCCGAACCGCCGCCTGCGTGCAGGACGCGGGCGGCTGGCGCATCGAGGCCCGCGCCGGGGCCGGGATCGTCGCCGACAGCGATCCCCGCGCCGAACGGCTGGAAACCGAGGACAAGATCGCCGCCCTGGTCCGGGCGCTGGAGGGCGCGCCATGATCGCGCTGGACGCCATCCCGCTGGACGATCGCGGCCTGCTGCTGGGGGACGGGCTGTTCGAGACCGTGCTGGCCCGCGCCGGCGCGCTTGTCGAGCTGGCGTCGCATTTGGAGCGGATGGCGGCGGGCTGTGCGGTGCTGGGCTTACCCGCACCGGACCGCGCGGAGGCCGAGGCTCTGATGCGGCGGGCGGTGGCGCAGGCGGGTCTCGACGGCGCCCGGGCGGCGGTGCGGCTGACCTGCACGGCGGGGTCCGGCGGGCGCGGGTTGGATCGGCCGGAAGCGCCTGAGCCCCGGCTGTTCGCCACGGCCTCGGCCTCGGCGGCGCCGGCGACGCCCGCGCGGCTGATGATCAGCACCGTGGCGCGCAACGCGGGCTCGCCGGCCTCTCGGCTGAAGAGCCTCTCCAATCTCGACAATGTGCTGGCCCGGCGCGAGGCGCTGGCGGCCGGCGCCGACGAGGCGGTGATGCTGAACGGGGCGGGCCATGTGGCCTGCGCTGCCGCGGCCAACCTGTTCTGGATCTCGGGCGGGGCGCTCTTCACCCCGGCGCTGGCCTGCGGCGTGCTGGACGGCATCGTGCGGCGCGCGGTGATGGCGGCGGTCGATGTCACCGAGGTCGCGGCAGGGGCCGGGGCGCTGGCGGACGCCGAGGCGATCTTCCTCACCAACAGCCTGATCGGCGTACGGCCGGTGGCCAGCCTGGACGGGCGGGCGCTGGCGTCATCTAGGGTGGTGGCGGAGATCGCGGGGCTGATCAAATAGCCTTCCCCCTCGATGGGGGAAGGTTGGATGGGGGTGCGTCTGCTGAGCTTGAGAACGAGCCCTGCGCGGCGCCGACCTTGGCCTTCGCCCAATCACTCTGCTTTCACCCCCATCCCCGGCCCTTCCCCCATCGAGAGGGAAGGAGGAATTACGGCGTGCTCCAGGTCACCTGGGCGGTCTTGCGGGGCTTGAGATAGTACTTCTGACTAAAGGTCAGGGCGTTGGGCAGGGCTTTCTTGGTCGTGGAATTATAGATGTAGCTGCTCTCCGCCAGGATCACGCTCTCGTTGTTGGCGATCAGGTTGGACGGCACGCTGGCGATGGTGGTGATGGGGGTCATGGTCCCGGAGGTCT
Source organism: Phenylobacterium sp. (assembly GCA_043749525.1). Lineage (GTDB taxonomy): Bacteria > Pseudomonadota > Alphaproteobacteria > Caulobacterales > Caulobacteraceae > Phenylobacterium. Next base: position 2,585 of record JAYVDG010000320.1, on the reverse strand, counting down.
TGGACCAGACCACCGTCAGGTTGCCGCCGGCGTCCTTGCGGATGCTGGACACGCGCATGGACAGGCCGGTGGTGGGGAAGGGGGCGATGATCGCCTTTCCCACATCGAAGATGTCGGTCATCTCGCTGCTGTTGATGGTGGTGTCTTGGGCCACCAGGTCGCCGATGGCCGAGGCCACGTGGCTGGCCCGGCGGTCGGCCATCATGCCCTGGGTCAGCTCGGCCAGGCCGTAATACATGAAGATCATCACCGGGGCGACGAAGGCGAACTCCACCGCCGCGGCCCCGCGGCGGTCCTTGATCAGATGTCTCAGGTGCATTTCGCGCCCACCGGGGTGGCTGTGGAATAGGGTTCGTTGCGGAAGGTGGCGACCGTGGAGATCAGCCGCTTGTTGGAGCCCGCGCCCATATTGACCAGGGCGGTGTTGAGCAGCGGGGTGAAGACGTCCCACTCGTAATAGGTGCGCACCAGGACGATGTCGCCGGGCGCGCCGGTGGAGAAGCAGGTGGCCGCCGCCGCCGCCGGGGTCCAGGAGGTTCCGGCGGTCGCGCTGTTGCCGCTGGCGGTGTTGAAGTCGGCGAAGGTCTGCACCGCCACGGTGAGCTTGGTCAGGCACGGCGTGGCCAGCCAGGCCATGCGATTGCAGACGAGCGTCTTGAAGTCGCCCTTGGCGTTGGAACCGCTGGTCTGGAAGCCGCCGGTGCGGATCTGGCGCGCGGCGTTGTCGGTGGCGTTCTGCAGCGTCAACGAGACCATGAACACCATGCCCAGCTCGATGATGCCGAACATCAGGACGCAGAAGGGCAGGGCGATGATGGCGAACTCGATCGCCGTGGTCCCGCGCCGGGCGGCGGCGAACCGCAGCAGCAGGTTCGGGAAGCGAAGGGCGCGGCGGCTCATGACATCCTCAGAGGTCTTCGAACCTCAGCATAGCCAGGTCTGCTGAATCGGAGGTTTAGACGGCCGCTATCCGTGCGGGCGGGCTACTGGCCGGTCTGGGTGACGGCGCGGCGGGCCTCGGCGGCGCGCTGGGCGTAGGCGCCGAACGACAGGCCGTAGCGGTTGTACTCGCTCTCCAGCTCGCCCGGCATCGGGGTCCGCTCGCAGCGCGGCGCGCAGGAATAGTTGGCGACATTGGCCATGCCCGCCCCGGCGCCGGGACCTCGGTAGAGCGAGACCCGGTTGCTGTCGGGGGCGCCGACGACGATCTGGCTGTTGGCGATGGTGCGGCCGCGGCCGTCGATGATCATCAGATTGGTGATGCCGTAGCTGCGTCCCTGGATCACCGCGGTGCGGCTGTCGACGACGTTGATGTCGGCGATGGCCGGGTTGCCGATCATCACGTCGCGGGCTCCGGCCGGCAGGCTGATGCGGACGCCCTGGTCGATCACCGCCGAAATCGTCGCCGCGCCGGCGGCGGAAACCTGGGTCCCGAGGGCCAGGACGGCGAGGGCGGCGGCGAGAAGCGGGCGGCGCATGCTGGGAGTCTCAAAAAAATCTGTCCCTGAACCTCGCCCCGAATGGTCAAGAAAGGTTGAAGAAAAGACCGACTCACGCGCGCGCGAGAATCATTATGCAAAAACCCCGATTCTGGTCCGAATCCGGGTCCATGGTTAACCGGTATTCACAGTAAACGAAAGTAAACCATAGAAACTTTTCCTCGAATACTTCCGTGTTTACTCGACATTAAGTGCGGTGGCGCAATTTGATCCTGCAATTCGGGGCGAGCAGGTCGGTGACTTGGTCCCTCACTCACCAACTGGTTCGCAAATTTTCCAAGGAGACCACCATGTCCAAGTTCGTCACGCGCTTCCTGAAGGATGAATCCGGCGCCACGGCCATCGAGTATGGCCTGATCGCGGCTCTCATCGCCGTCGTGCTCATCACCGCGATGAACACCCTGCAGGGCAAGATCGCCGGCACCTTCACCAAGATCGGCCTCGCGATGCCGCAATAGGCGGCTAGCTCCGAAACATTGCGGGGGCCGCGGTGCGAAAGCGCCGCGGCCCTTTCGCTGTCTGAAACCTCCCGTTCACCCAAAGGCGGCAGAATGGTTTCGAACCCCGCCAGATGGTCTCCCGCCGATGCCCCTGCTCCAGGCCGCCCTACTCACGCTCTTCCCCGCGCTGGTGATCGTCGGCGCCCTGCGCGACGCCACCAGCTACACGATCCCCAACTGGATCTCCGGGGCCCTGATCCTGGCCTTCTTCCCCACCGCCCTGGCGCTCGGCCTGACACCCTCGGCGATCGGGATGCAGGCTGGGGTCGGCGCCGTCGCCCTGGTGATGGGCATGGTGATGTTCTCCCTCGGCTGGATCGGCGGCGGCGACGCCAAGCTGTTCGCGGCCGCCGGCCTCTGGCTCGGCTGGCCGGCCTTCGCCACCTATCTGCTGGTGACGGGCGTGGCCGGCGGCGGCCTGGCCATGGGCCTGCTGGGCCTGCGCTCCCTGTGGGTGCGGCCTTATGTCTTGAATGGTCCGGCCTGGTTCGGCCGCCTGGCCACACCGGGCGAGAATGTCCCGTACGGCGTGGCGATCGCGGTGGGCGCCCTGGCGGCCTTCCCGGCCAGCGCCCTGATGGCCGCC
>JAYVDG010000319.1:0-2003 GCA_043749525.1 Phenylobacterium sp. | reverse complement strand
CAGGCCCCGGCCACCTTGTAGAGCATCGGCTTTTCGGTGTGCGAGTTGGCGGCCACGTTGGCGACCGAGAAGTCCGACGTCACGAAGGCGTGGATCAGACAGGCAAAGGCGATGGCGACGCCCGCGAAGGAGGCCAGGGCCGCGCCCTCACCGGCCGCCGCCAGCACGGCTGAGCGCCGCATCCGCGCGACGCCCGACAGCGCAGTCTGCGCGATAGCGAACGCGAGGCCGAGGACCAGCGCGAAGGAGCCGAACTCAACAATCATGAAGGGGGCTTTGCCTGGGCGTAGTCCGGAGTGGAGCCGTCACCGCGCCATTCGCCCTGGGCTTTCAGCGCCTTCTGCAGGTCCGGCGGCATGTATTTCTCGTCGTGCTTGGCCAGCACCTGCTTGGCCTCGAAGGTCCCGTCGGTGCGGAAGGCGCCCACGGCCACCACGCCCTGGCCCTCGCGGAACAGGTCCGGCAGGTCGCCCTGGAAGCTGACCTTGGACGAGGCCGTGCGGTCGGCGACCACGAAGTCCACGCGCCCGTCCGGGTGTTTCGCCACGCTGCCCATTCGCACCATGCCGCCGAGCTGCACCGAACGGCCCGCCGGCGGGTGCGCCGCGGCGGCCTGAGACGGCGTGTAGAAGAACGAGATCGAGCCGCGCAGGCCCCACAGCGTCAGGCCGACCGCCAGGGCCAGCACCGGGGCGATGGCGGCGATCAGGGTCAGGCGCCGGCGCGCCTTGGGGGATTTCGGAAGCCAGCTCATTTCGTCTGCGCCTTCACTTCATCCGCTCCGTGGCCGCGGCCTTGGTCAGTGCGTCCAGCACATCGGGCTTGCCCACATACCGCGCCCGCGCAGTCTTCAGCGCCGCGTCGCGCTTTTCTGTGTCCCCCAGCACGGAATAGGCCTTGACCAGTTGCATCCAGCCGGCCGGATCGTCAGGGCTGGCGGCCAGCCGGTTCGCGAGGTTCGCCACCATGCCGCGCACCGCAGTCATCTGGTCGCCGGAAAGGCCCTGCGGCTGGGCCGGCGGCGAAGGCGGGGCTGTGCCTTCGGCCTCGGCGATCGCCGACATCAGATCGGCGCGGCGCGGGTCATTAGCGGCCATGTCGGCCAGCAGAGCTTTCCACTGGGCGATACCGCCAGCCTTGTCGCCCGCCTTTATCCGCGCCCGCGCCAGATGGAAGCGCGCGGCGACGTTGGCCGGATCGAGCTTGATAGTGTGGACGAAGGCGTCCGTGGCTTCCGGGGTCAGGCCGCCATTGGCCACATAGACCTGCGCCTCGCCCAGCATTTCCCAGAGGTCCGCCCGCTGCGGCGCGAGCTTCACGGCGCGCCTCAAGGCGCGCACCGCGCCCGCCGGGTTCTGCGAGGCCCCGTCCGCCAGGGCCAGGAAGCGGAAGCCGTCCGGATCGTTCGGGCGTTCCTGCGTCAATTGGCCCAGCACCGCGGCCATCTCCGCCGGCTGCAGAGACTGCGGGCCGGCGGCGCGCCACTTGGCCAGGCGCCCGGCGAAGGGCTGGTCCTCAGACCCCGCTGAGCCGACGATCAGATAGAGGCCCAGCGCCAGGGCCGGCGCGGCGATCACCGCCGCCAGGATCGCCGGGCGGCTCTGAACGGTCGACCAGGCAACGATGGGGGCGTCGGCGGCGGTCAGCATGCGGCGCGCGGCCTCGGCCTCGGCGCCCTTTCGCTCATCGGCGCCGAGCAGGCCCCGATCGGCCAGATCGCCGATCTCGGCCAGCTGGCGGCGGTAGAAGACGGACGTGGTGTCCGCGGGCGCCGCACGGGCGGCGGCCTGGGCGGCGCGGAACAGAACGAGGCTTGCGGCGGCGACGGAAAGCAGGCCGGCCGCGACCCATAAGACGATCATGATCGGCGTTTAGCTGAAAGCGCTTGGCAGCGCGAGTGCGACCTGGGGGTCGAGCGGCAGCCCGGCCTCGGGCGTGGACTCATCGACCTTGCCAAGTTCGATGTCGGCCACGAGTCCAAAGTCGAGATTCGACCCGTTGCG
>JAYVDG010000318.1:0-2004 GCA_043749525.1 Phenylobacterium sp. | reverse complement strand
GCTGGATGATGTGGTCCACCGTGGCCGGCACGTGGTGCTTGTAGGCCCCTGCCCCACAGAAGAACGGCCCGGCGCCGGCCGGACGGTTCTTGGCCGCTAAGCCTGCCAGCGCGCGCTCCACCTCCATCTCGCCGGCATGCAGCGGCAGGTCGAAGAGGTCGGCCTTGCGGGCGGCGGCGGGCACGTCGACGAACAGGTCATCGATGGTGGCCGCGCCGATGACGCCGAGCATCTCGGCCCGGTCGGCCGGGGTCAGGGGCAGATAGCGCATGGGTGCTTACAGGGTCCCGAGGAAGGCTTCGTAGGCGTCGCGGTCCATCAGGGCGTCGTACTGCGCCTTGTCCGCGATCTTCAGCTTGGCGAACCAGCCGCCGGATTCCGGCACGGCGTTCACCGTGTCCGGCGCGTCGCCAAGCGCGGTGTTGGTCTCGACCACCTCGCCGGAGATGGGGGCGTAGACGTCAGAGGCGGCCTTGACGCTCTCGACCACCGCGAAGCCGTCGCCGGCCTTCACGACCTTGCCGACGTCGGGCGTCTCGACGAACACCACGTCGCCCAGTTGCTCGGCGGCATAGGCGGTGATGCCGATGGTGGCCACGTCGCCCTCGAGGACGACCCACTCATGATCCTTGGTGAAACGCATCGGGGTGATCTCCTCAGATCTTGCGGACGTAGCGGTTGGGAACGAAGGGCATGGCCACGACCTGCGCGGCCTGCGGCTTGCCCCGGACAATGACTTTCAACTGAATCCCGAGCGCGGCCAGGGCGGGCGGCACGAAACCCATGGCGATGGGGTAGCCCAGGCTGGGCGAGAAGCCGCCGGAGGTCACGACGCCGACCACGGCGCCTGACCCGTCGGCGATCTCCGCGCCCTCGCGGGCCGGGGCGCCTTCCAGCACCTTGAGGCCGACGCGCTTGCGAGAGGGGCCTTCGGCGAGTTCCTTGGCGATGCGGGCCGCGCCGGGGAAATCCCGCGCGTCGCGGCGCTTCACCGAGACGGCGAAGGCGAGATCGGCCTCGATGGGGCTGACGGTCTCGTCCACGTCATGGCCGTAGAGCGGCAGGCCGGCCTCCAGGCGCAGGGAGTCCCGCGCGCCCAGGCCGATCGGCCGGACGCGCTCGTCCTCCAGCAGCAGGTTCCAGATAGCCTCGGCCAAGTGGTTGGGGACGGAGATCTCGTAGCCGTCCTCGCCGGTATAGCCCGAGCGGGAGATCAGGATGTTGGTCCCGAAACCCGGCATGGCGCGTGAGTCCATGAACACCATACGCTGGGCGGCGGGCAGGTGGCGGCCGATGACGGCGGCGGCCTCGGGACCCTGGAGCGCCAGCAGGGCGCGGTTCTCCAGGCGCTCGATGGTGACCTGGCCAGCCAGCTCGTTGTCGATGACCTTGAAGTCGTTGTCCTTGCAGGCGCCGTTGACCACCACGAACAGGCCGTCGTTGTCGGGCCGGGCGGCCATCAGGTCGTCGATCACCCCGCCCGTCTTGTTGAGCAGGACGGAGTAGCGCTGCTTGCCGGGCTTCAGGCCGATGAAGTCGCCGGGCGTGATCTCCTCGAAGGCCGACAGCGGTGAGACACCCCGCAGGCGGGCCTGACCCATGTGAGAGACGTCGAACAGGCCGGCGTGCTCACGGGTCCAGAGGTGCTCCTTCAGCACGCCGTCCTTGTACTGAACCGGCATGGAATAGCCCGCGAAGGGCACCATGCGCGCGCCGGCGGCCACGTGCGCGTCGGCGAGCGGGGTGGTCTTCAGGACTTCATCGGACACGTATGAGACTCCGGCTGACGATTGCAGGCGCAGGCGGAAAAGCTCCGCCGTCGCCCTGCCCCCGCTGTCCTTGGACCTGAGAGATTTCAGACCGCCCCGATCGGTGGGACGCCCCTTGCTCCTTCGGCGAGCGCTCCCGAGGGAGCGCTACTTTCCAGCGTTCATCAGCCCTTCGCGGTCCGTTTGCCTGAGCGTTTCCGGGGCGGTTGCGCCTTCGGCTCCGGGCTCGAAGCCC
>JAYVDG010000317.1:0-2004 GCA_043749525.1 Phenylobacterium sp. | reverse complement strand
AGGCGCAGGCCGGGCAAGATCGTTGTTTCGGTTCAGGACGGCGTCGCCGGGTTTGTCAGCTACGGTTTTTGAACCGCCAGCTTTCGTTGCCGGTCTCGACGATGTCGCAGTGATGGGTGATGCGATCGAGGAGGGCGGTGGTCATCTTGGGATCGCCGAACACGGTCGGCCACTCGCCGAACGCCAGGTTGGTGGTGATGATCACCGAGGTGCGCTCGTAGAGCTTGCTGACCAGATGGAACAGCAGCTGGCCGCCGGAACGGGCGAACGGCAGATAGCCGAGTTCGTCGAGCACGACGAGATCGAGGCGGGAGAGTTGCGCCGCCAGCGCTCCGGCCTTGCCCAGTCGGGTCTCTTCCTCAAGCCGGGTCACCAGATCGACGGTATTGAAGTAACGGCCGCGTGCGCCGGCGCGAACGACGCTGGCGGTGATGGCGATGGCCAGATGGGTCTTGCCCGTGCCCGTGCCGCCGACCAGCACGAGGTTGCGGCGATTGGCCAGGAAAGAGCCGTCGTGCAGTGATCGGACCAGCCCCTGGTTGATCGGCGAGCCCTCGAAGACGAAGCTCGACAGGTCCTTGATCACCGGCAGCTTGGCGGCGGTCATGCGATAACGGATGGACGCGGCCTGGCGGTGGGCGGTCTCGGCCTGCAGGAGATCGGCCAGCATCTCCATGACCGTGCGATGGCGCTGCAGACCCGTGGTCACCGCGTCGTCGAAGGCGCCGGCCATGCCCATCAGGCCCAGCTGTCCCAGGGCCTCGATCATCTCATGCCGCTGCACGGGGGCCTCTCAGGCGGTCATAGCGGGCGCAGTCGGCGATCGGCGGGTGGCGCAGCTGCAGCGCCTGCGACGTGGTGATCCCCGCAGGTCGTGGCGGCTCGCGCCGCCGGGCGAGGATATTGAGGATCAGATCGTCGCTGGAGACTCCGGCGTCCAAGGCCTCACGCACCGCCTCATCGACAGCCTCCAGACCATCGTCGAGCACCGCGGCCAGCACGCGCACGAAGCGGCGATCAGCCTCGTCACCGGAGCCCAGCTTCTTGCGCAGCTGGGTCAGGGCCGGCGGTAAAGACCAGTCCTGGAACGGTGCGCCATTGCGCAAGGCTCCCGGCTTGCGGGCCAGCACCGGCAGGTAGTGCCAGGGATCGTAGATGGTCCGGTCGCGGCCGAAGCTGCGAGGATGCTCGGCCACCACCTCGCCGTCACAGAGCACCACGAGCCGGTCGGCATAGGCCCTGATCTGCACCGCCCGGCGCGCCGCCCTGGCGGCCACCGAGTATCGGTTGCGGTCGAAGCTGATCAGGCAGGTGGCCTGGGCCACGGCCTCGATCTGGTGGAAGCCATCGAACGTCCGGGCAAACGGCGCCAGAAACGGTCGCTCGGCCTCGAAGACCTCCCACACCGTCCGGTCGCGTTGCTCGGGATGACGATCGCTCCGGGCCCGGCGCTCGCACTCGTCCTCCAGCCAGCCGTTGAGCTCCTCCAGCGTCCGGAAGCGCAGGCGCGGCTTGAAGATGTTGTCGCGGGCGTAGCCCACCTGGTTCTCGACCTGGCCCTTCTCCCAGCCCGACGCCGGCGTGCAGGCCACCGGCTCGATCAGATAGTGCGAGCACATCTGCTCGAAGCGCCGGTTGAAGCGCCGCGCCTTGCCCGCAAACACCGCGTCCACGGCGGTCTTCATGTTGTCGTAGATCCCTCGCGCCGTGACCCCGCCGAACAGCGCAAAGGCCCGAGCATGGGCGTCGAACAACATCTCCTGGGTCTCGCGCGGATAGGCCCGGATGTAGAACCGCCGACTGTGGCTGAGCCGCAGGTGCGCTACCTTCACGGTCATCGGCTTGCCGCCGATCTCGACCTGATCGTGGCTCCAGTCGAACTGGTAGGCGTCGCCCGGCGCAAAACTCAGCGGCACGAACGCCTCGACCGGTGAGCTGACGCCGCGACGCCGGAGCGCCCAGCGCCCGGCATACCGACGGACCGCATCGTAGCCGCCTTCGTAA
>JAYVDG010000316.1:0-2005 GCA_043749525.1 Phenylobacterium sp. | reverse complement strand
ACATCTTGTCGGGAACCACCAGCAACAGCTTGTAGCCCTTGAGGATTCCCACCTGGGCCAAACCGAGACCAGTATTGCCGGCCGTCGCCTCGACGATGGTCCCGCCCGGCTGCAGGGAGCCGTCAGCCTCGGCCGCCGCGATCATCGAGCGGGCGATGCGGTCCTTGATCGAACCGCCCGGATTGGCGCTCTCCAGCTTGATGAACAGGCGGCAGGGGCCGGTGTCGAACCCGGCCAGCTCGATCATCGGCGTGCGGCCGATCAGGTCGAGGGCCGAGCCCACGGGCATCGGCAGGGGTAGGAGATCCATGGGGGCGTCCTCGCTCGCCGTGACGTTCCTAGGAACGCACCAGCTGCGAGTCCGCGCAATCCCGGGCAGAAGTTTCTCCACGGTCCGCAAGACCGTGGAAGAACCTTGCGAGGGTCAGGCCGCTTTCTGGCCGTCTTCGTACACCGGGGCGTCGTCGGCCGGCAGGGCCTGCTTGCCGCGGATCATGTCGGCGGCCTTCTCGGCGATCATGATTGTGGGGGCGTTGGTGTTGCCCCCCACCAGGGTCGGCATGACCGAGGCGTCGATGACCCGCAGGCCACTGACGCCGCGCACCTTCAGTTCACCGTCCACCACCGCCATGTCGTCGTCGGCCGCGCCCATCCGGCAGGTGCCGACCGGGTGGTAGATGGTCTCGGCGACCTCCTTGATCCAGGCGTCGATCTGCGCGTCGGTCTGGACCGCCTCGCCGGGGAACAGCTCGGTGGAGCGGTACTTGTCCAGCGCCGGCTGGCGGGCGACTTCGCGCATCATCTTCACGCCTTCGCGCAGGGCGCGGCGGTCTTCCTCGGTGGCCAGGTAGTTGGCGAAGATCGCCGGATCGTCCAGCGGGTTGGCGGATTTCAGACCCACCCGGCCGCGGCTCTCGGGCCGCAGCTGGCAGACGTGGAAGGTGAAGCCGTCCTTGGCCACCTGGGTCTTGCCGTGGTTCTGCATCACGGCCAGCACGCAGTGGACCTGTAGATCGGGACGGTCGAGGTCGGGGCGCGACTTCAGGAAGGCGCCCGATTCCAGCATCTGCTTGGAGCCCAGGCCCTTCTTGAACAGCAGGTAGTTGATCCCGATCAGGGCGGTCTTGATGCCCTTGCGCGCCGAGAAGACGGTGATGGGCAGCGGGCACTCCCAGGACAGCGTCACGTCCAGGTGGTCCTGCAGATTGGCGCCGACGCCCTTCAGGGCATGGACCACCGGGATGCCGTGCTTGGTCAGTTCCTCCGGATCGCCGATCCCCGACAGTTGCAGGATGTGCGGCGACTGGACGGCGCCGGCGCTGAGCAGCACCTCACGGTCGGTATGGACCAGCTGCTTGACGTCCTTGTCGTCGATGAACTCCACGCCGGTGGCGCGGCCGTTCTCGATGACGATCTTGGTGGTGCGCGCGCCGGTCAGGCAAGTCAGGTTTGTGCGGGTCAGGACGGGATGCAGGTAGCCCTTGGCCGCGCTCCAGCGCTCGCCGCCCTTGATGGTCAGCTGATATGGCCCCCAACCTTCCTGCTGGAAACCATTGAAATCACTGGTGACCTTGTGCCCGGCCTGACGTCCGGCCTCGATGGTGGCCTTGTAGATCGGGTTGGGGTCCGACGCCTTGGTCACCGCCAGCGGGCCGCTGCCGCCGTGCCATTGGTCGCCGCCGCCTTCCAGGCTTTCCGAGCGCTTGAAGTAGGGCAGGACGTCCTTGTAGGACCAGCCCTGCAGGCCCATCTGGCGCCACTGGTCGTAGTCCCGGGCGTGGCCGCGGATGTAGATCATGCCGTTTATGGAGCTGGATCCGCCCCAGCCCTTGCCGCGCGGCCACCAGAGCTTGCGGTTGTTGAGGTTCGGCTCTTCCTCGGTCCAGAAGCCCCAGTTGTAGGTCCCCTTGGCGCCGATCAGGCCGCCGACGCCGGCCGGCATCCGCACCATCAGCGAGTTGTCCTTCACCCCGGCTTCCAGCAGCAGGACCTTGACGGTGGGGTC
>JAYVDG010000315.1:0-5807 GCA_043749525.1 Phenylobacterium sp. | reverse complement strand
CTGAACGCGCCGGTGGGCTTCGCCGAACTGGTGGCGGCCAAGATCGCGGCCATCACCCACCTGCCCTTCGTCACCGCCCCCAACAAGTTCGAGGCGCTCGCCGCTCACGACGCCATGGTCTTCAGCCACGGCGCGCTCAACACCATGGCCGGCAGCCTGTTCAAGATCGCCAACGACATTCGTTTCCTGGGCTCCGGCCCCCGCTCGGGCCTGGGCGAACTGTCCCTGCCGGAGAACGAGCCGGGCTCCTCGATCATGCCGGGCAAGGTCAACCCGACCCAATGCGAGGCCCTGACCATGGTCTGCACCCAGGTGTTCGGCAACAACGCCACCATGACCTTCGCCGGCGCCTCGGGGCACTTTGAGCTGAACGTCTTCAACCCGGTGATGGCCTACAATTTCCTGCAGTCCTGCCGCCTGATCGCCGACGCCGCCATCAGCTTCACCGACAACTGCGTGGTGGGCATCGAGGCCCGCGAAGACAACATCAAGGCCGCCCTCGACCGCTCCCTGATGCTGGTCACCGCCTTGGCCCCCAAGATCGGCTATGACGCGGCGGCCAAGATCGCCAAGACCGCCCACAAGAACGGCACCACCCTGCGCGAGGAAGCCGTCGGCGGCGGCTACGTCACCGACGCTGAGTTCGACGAGGTCGTGCGGCCGGAGAACATGATCCACCCGGGGTGATGTTGGCGCTTACTCCGCCGCGTAGACCAGCGGGTGGGCGTGGGCCCAGAGGTGGGCGCGGTAGGTTTCGAAGCATTGCTCGCCGCAGATCAGGCGCATGACCGCGCCCTCGGCGATGTGGCGGGCGCACTCGGGGGTCTCGGTCACCAGGGGAACGAGGGCCTCGGCGTTCCAGTCCTTGGAGTGCTCGACGTCCAAGTGGGCGTGCAGGGCGAAGTACTTGCGGCCCTCGGGGCTGACCCCCAGACGCTTGAGGCCTGCATCCACCGCGCCCACGCGCGTCGGCGCCGTTAGCTCCACGACGCCCAGCGCGCCGATCGACTGGTAGGTGTATCGTCGGGTCGTGGCGAAGGCGGTCATCACATTGGCCAGGCACAGCGACTGCCACAGGGTGGAGTCTATGGTGGGCGTGAGCTCCAGCCCCTTAGTTGTCCGCTCCAGCATCGGCCCGTGCATGCCGCCATAGCTGCCGCGGCCCATCTCGTCCCAGTAGTTGCGCGCCAGTTCCAGCTTCGGCCGCGCCGGCAGCTTCACCTGGGTCAGGGCCACCAGGTCGTCGAAGCCGGCCTCGCCGGCCGCTTCCTGGGTCAGGAACCAGCGCATGTCGTGGATGCTGGCCTCGTTTTCCACCCAGGAAAACAGCGGGTCCCACTGGCCGGGACCGGAGGTCTTCAACTCTTCGAACCAGGCGATGAAGCCGTCGGGATCGGTCGGCACAGCAGCCACCATCGGCGCGACATGCTCGCGGAAGGCCTCAATGAAGGAGCCCTCGAAATGCTTCATCCGCACTTCTTCGGCCACCTCGGCGCGCCAGTCGTCGGACGGCGTGCCCACCGCCAAGCGGCGATGGTTCCAGAGCGCCAGCCCCTTGTGCAGGGTCTCGGCGTCGGGGAACTGCGGATTGAAGGCGCCCAGGCGCGACAGACGTTCACCACCAAACAAGAAACACTCTCCCTAACTTGGACAGTAGGAGCGCTTGAATAGCGGGCAGGTTCCTATGCCTAGAGCCCGACAAAGCAGACATACCACCGTTCTACGGCGAGGTCAGCGCAGGCGGCTGACCGCGAAATCGGCCAGGTCTTCCAGGGCCGGACGCCAGCTGTTGCTGGCGGAGAACTCGGCCAGTTCGAGCTTGGCCTTGCCCGCATAGTCGGCGGCCAGGTCCAGGGTGGCGTCCAGGGCGCCGACCCCGGTGATCAGGTCCCGGGCGCGCTCGAAGTCGCCGTCGGCCTGCTCCAGCCGCGCCACGGCTCGGTCCCAGAACGCCTTCTCCGCCGCTCCGGTGCGGGCGATGCCCAACAGCAGCGGCAGGGTCGCCTTGCCTTCGCGGAAGTCGTCGCCGGGGTTCTTGCCCAGGTCCTTGCTGATGCCGCTGTAGTCCAGGCTGTCGTCCACCAGCTGGAAGGCGACCCCCAGATCCTGGCCGTACTTGCGCAGAGCCAGACATTGTTCGCGGCTGGCGCCGGCCGAGACCGCGCCGGCCTCGGCGGCGGCGGCGAACAGCTCAGCGGTCTTGGCCTTGATGATCTCCAGATAGACGTCCTGGGCCAGGTTCAGATCATGGGCGCGGGTCAGCTGCAGCACCTCGCCCTCGGCGATCACCCGGCTGGCGCGGGCCAGGATCTCAAGCGCCTGCATGGAGCCGGCCTCGACCATCAGCTCGAATGCGCGCGCAAACAGGAAGTCCCCCACCAGCACGCTGGCCGGAGCGCCCCAGATCAGATGGGCAGCGACCTTGCCGCGCCGCAGCTCCGAGGAATCCACCACGTCGTCGTGCAGCAAGGTGGCGGTGTGGATGAACTCCACGGCCGCCGCCAGCTTCAGGCAGGAATCGTCCTGGGCGCCCGAAAGGCGCGCCGCGGCGATGGTCAGCAGCGGACGCAGCCGCTTGGCCGACCCGCCGATCAGGTGTTCGGCCAGGGCCGGGATCACCGCCACCGGGCTCTGCATCCGGTCGCGGATCAGGGCGTCGACGCCAGCCATGTCGGGCCGCGCGAGCTCCAGAAGGCCATCGATCGACACGGACTTTCGGGCGACCGGGGCGCTGACTGCGTCCACGAGGACTCCTGGTCTGGGGAACGGCGAGACGGGGGTCACGCCGTTTGCGGGGACAATGGTGACGCGATAAGGCACGGTCAAGGAGAGCACAACGCCCCACCGTCCCGATATGGCGATTACGAGTCCCCAACCCGACATGGACGCAACACCGGAAGATCGCCTGCTGGACGGCCGCGTGCGCCTGCGCCAGGCCCTGGGCGGCTATCGCGCGGGGATGGACGCGGCCTTGCTGGCGGCGGCCTGCGACGCCCGCGACGGGGCCCGGGTGCTGGAAGCCGGCTGTGGCGTAGGCGGGGCCTTGCTGGCCGCGGCGGCCCGGCGGCCCGGGGCGATCTTTGTCGGCATGGAGCGGGATCTCGCCGCCGTGGCCCTGGCGCGTGAGAACGTCACGCTAAACGCCATGGACGGGCGCGTCATGATCTGCGAGGGCGACATCGACAAGATGTTCAAGGCGCTCGGCTCTCCGACCTTCGACGCGGTGATGGCCAATCCGCCCTTCTTCGACGACCCCGCCGCCCTGCGCGCGCCGGCGGCGGCCAAGACCGGCGCCTGGATGGCTGAAGGCGGGCTAGCGGCGTGGACCGGCTACCTGCTGAAAGCGGTGCGTGAGGGCGGCTCGATCACGATGATCCATCGCGCCGACCGCCTGGCCGACATCCTGGCCCTGCTGGCGCCCAAGGCGGGATCGTTCCAGGTCCGCCCGGTTCACGCCCACGCCGACGCCCCCGCCAAGCGGGTGCTGGTCCGCGCCATCAAGACCGGCAAGGCGCCGCTGCTGCTCCTGCCGCCCTTGATCCTGCACCCTCGCGAGGGCGCCAAGCACACGGCCGAGGCCGAGGCGATCCTGCGGGGCGAGGCCGCCTTGGCCTGGGCCTAGTCGAATATGTCAAAGAGATCGAAGCGCTTCTTGCGCCGGTGGGCCGGATGACGGTCGTCATCATCGTCATCCCAGTCCCGGCGCGGCCGCTCGGGCTCGCGCCACATGCGCGGCGCCGAGGCCTCCTGGGCCGGCGCTTCACCACGTCCGGCGGCGATCAGCTTCTCAAGCTCACCGCGATCCAGCCAGACACCGCGGCAGGCCGGGCACATGTCGAACTCCACGGCCTGCCGGCTGACGGCGGACATGGAGGTGTTGCAGTTGGGACAAAGCAAAAGAGGCATCGGATGGGGCGCTCCATGACATCCGTTTCAAGGGATGGGTGCGCCCGAAGACCGGAACCGAGGGATGGGGGGGCCAAACCGTCAAGGACCCAGCATCGAGCGCACCCGATGCAGTCCGACATCACGATCCGCTCGGGGAGGAGAGCTATGATCGCCAGAGGGGCCCGGCCTGCCAGCCTGATCTGGGAACGCCCTTCGCCTCTGAAAAGGGGCGGGGTGATCTTTTTTCAACGCGCCTCTGGCGGGCCGCGCCCTGCCCTGTCTAACCTCAGCTTGAGGCGAAAATCGCAAACGGGTGGGTCGTGACCGCAAGACTTTCCTTCGCGAACCGCGCGGCCATGGCTGCAGTTTCCCTGATCCTTACCCTGGCCTGGGCGAACGCCGCCCTGGCCAGGCCCATCACCGCCAAGGACCTGGCCACCCTGGAGCGGGTCAGCGACCCGCAGCTGTCGCCTGACGGCCGCTACCTGGTCTATGCCGTGCGCGCCACCGACTGGGCGGCCAACAAGGGCGTCACCTCGCTGTGGCTGCAGGACGCCCGCAGCCCCGGCCTTGCGCCCCGCAAGCTGGCGGTCTCGGCCAAGAACGCCTCGACCCCGCGCTGGGGCCCGGACGGCAAGAGCCTCTATTTCATTTCCAACCGTGCGGGATCGCCCCAGGTCTGGCGCACCGATAGCGACGGCGCCGAAGCCGTCCAGGTCACCAGCCTGCCTCTGGATGTCGCCGCCTACCGGATCAGCCCGGACGGCAAGACCCTGGTGACGGCCATGGACGTCTTCACCGACTGCGAGACCCTGTCCTGCAGCAAGGACCGGTTCGACGCCCGCAAGGCCAACCAGGTCTCGGCCGCCACCTATGACACCCTGCCCTTCGTGGTCTGGGACGCCTGGCACGCCGGCAGCCGCACCCAGCTCTTCGCCATCGCCCTCGACGCCCAAGGCGCGGCCTCGGGGACGCCGGTGCGCCTGATGAAGGGCTTCGACACCGAGAGCCCCATGAAGCCCTTCGGCGGCGACGACGACTTCGTCGTGACTTCCAAGGACGTGATCTTCGCGGCCCTGGAGCCCGGCGCGGCCCAGGGGGTGGTGGATGCCACCGGCCTCTACCGCGCACCGCTCGACGGCTCGGCGGCGCCGGTCTCGGTCAGCCCTACCGCCCACGGTTCCTACGGCAAGCCGGTGCTGTCACCCGATGGCCGCCGCCTGGCCTTCCTGGGCCAGAAGGACGCCGGCGGCGGCGATGTCCGCGCCGGGGTCTTCATCCGCGATCTCGCCACCGGCGCCGTCCACGAAGCCAGCCCGGCCTATGACCGCTCGGTGGACAAGGTCACTTGGGCCTCGGACGGCAAGACCCTCTACGCCACCGCCGGCGACACCGGTCTGGTGCGGCTGATCGCGATTGACGCCGCCAGCGGCAAGGTCACGCCGCTGACCGACGCCGGCCAGGTCAGCGGCTTCGCCACGGCGGGCGGCCGCGTGGTCTACGCCCAGGACGGCCTGGGCGGCCCCGGCCAGCTCTACGAGGCCGCCAAGGCCGGGCCGCGCCAGCTGACGAAGATCAACGCCGAGGCCATGGCCAACCTCCAGTTTTCCCCCTTCGAGCCCTTCACCTTCGCCGGCTGGAACGGCGAGAGCGTGCATGGCTATGTGGTCAAGCCCGCCGGCTACCAGGCCGGCCGCAAGTACCCCGTCGCCTTCCTGATCCACGGCGGCCCGCACGGCTCCTTCGGCGACGCCTGGAGCTACCGCTGGAACCCGCAGGTCTGGGCCGGAATGGGCTATGCCGTGGTCATGGTCGATTTCCACGGCTCGTCGGGCTACGGCGAGGCCTTCGCCAAGTCCATCATCGGCCACTGGGGAGACCGGCCTTTGGAGGATCTGCAGAAGGGCTGGGCCGCCGCG
>JAYVDG010000314.1:0-5809 GCA_043749525.1 Phenylobacterium sp. | reverse complement strand
ACCTGGTTGGTGGGCAGGACATACCGCACACCCTGGCGGCCCGCGGCGTCGAGCACCAGGGACGAGACCGGCACCTGGTGTGCGGCGCCGGCGCCGGCGGAAATCTTCACCGTGGCCGAGAGACCCGAGCGGACGCTCATGCTCGGGTTCGCGACGGCGACCTCCACATGATAGGTGCGGGTCTGCGGGTCGGCGTCGCGCGAGACGTAGCGGACACGGCCGCTCAGGCTCTGGCCCGACAGCAGCACCGCCGAGGCGGGCGCGCCGACATGCAGCTTGCCGGCTTCGCTCTCGGGCAGGTCGCCCACCACCAGCAGCGGGTTCAGCTCGATCATGGCGCCACAGGCCTGGCCGGGCGCCAAGTAAGTGCCGACCTCGGCCTCGCGCTTGTCGAAGACGCCGGAGAAGGGCGCGCGGATATTCATCTGATTGACGCCGATCTCGGCCTGGCGGACGAGGGCAGAGGCGTTGTCGAGGTTGGCTTGGTCCTGCAGAACCTGGGTCTGGGACCGGAAGCCCTTCTTGGCGAGCTCCACCGAGGCTTGCTGGCTGAGCTGGCGTGAGCGCAGGTTGGCGCGGGCCTGGTCGAGGCTGGCCTGGCGTGCGTCGATGTTCAGGCGGCAGAGAACCGCGCCCTTCTGAACATAGCTGCCCTCGGTGGCCGGCGTGGAGGCCACGGTCCCGGCCGACTCCGACTTCACCACCACGGTGCGCGCCGACTCCGTGCGGCCGCGGATGAGCACCGCGTATTCGTGCTGGCTTTCCGGCGTCAGGACAACCTGGACGGAGGGCAGGGCGGAGGCCGGCGCGGGCTTGGCCTCGGCCTTCTTCTTGTCGCCGCCGAGCAGCGAGCCAACAATGAAGAAGAGCGCGACGACAAGAAAAAGGCCGCCTGCAAACAGGTAAGAAGATTTTACGCGCATACAGCCGTTTCCCCGAGCGCAGCAGTCATTCGGCGACCGCGCATGAATCGGTCGCTCACCCCAGTCCTATGCAGATAGGTTGCAGCGGCTTTTGATGCCACCGTTCTGCCAGCGCAAATGAAATCGCGGACAGGATGTTGTATGGCCGCATATTGTGCCCGCGAAGCCGCAGGATCGCGGCACGCCATGCCCGGCGTGAAGGTCGAGCTTCAGCCCCTACCCTGGATTGAATTTAGAGAGAGCCGTCCGATGAAGTATCTCCACACCATGGTCCGCGTGGCCGACCTCGACGCGTCCCTGGCCTTTTATTGCGACAAGCTGGGTCTGAAGGAGGTCTCCCGGGCGGAGAACAAGATGGGCCGCTTCACTCTGGTCTTCCTGTGCGCCCCCGGTGACGAGGACCTCGCCAAGAGTGACCGCGCCCCCACGGTGGAACTGACCTACAACTGGGATCCCGAGGACTATCGGGGCGGCCGCAACTTCGGCCACCTGGCCTATGCGGTGGACGACATCTACGAGACCTGCGCCCGGCTGCAGGCCGGCGGCGTGACCATCAATCGGCCGCCCCGCGACGGTCATATGGCCTTCGTCCGCTCGCCCGACGGCATCTCGGTGGAGCTGCTGCAGGCGGGCCCCTCCAAGGTGCCGGCCGAGCCCTGGCTCTCCATGCCCAACGTCGGCGTCTGGTGAGCGGCGAATAATCCCCGGGCAGGGCTTGGCCCTGGCGCGTGGCGGCCTATGTAGTCGCCACGCCATTCCGCCGGAGCTTTCCCCAT
The DNA here is from genome assembly GCA_043749525.1 of Phenylobacterium sp. Lineage (GTDB taxonomy): Bacteria > Pseudomonadota > Alphaproteobacteria > Caulobacterales > Caulobacteraceae > Phenylobacterium. The sequence continues at coordinate 4,110 of JAYVDG010000314.1, read as the reverse complement.
GACCAACCAGACCTTCCTGAAGTTCAATGACGGCCGGCCCATGCCCCAGGTGGGCCTTGGCGTCTGGCAGAGCCCGGCCGACACCACCGCCGACACCGTGGCCGCGGCGCTAGACGCCGGCTACCTGGCCATCGACACCGCCTCGGCCTACCGCAACGAGCCGGGCGTGGGGGAGGGCGTGAAGCGCTCAGGTGTGGCCCGCGACAAGCTCTTCATCACCACCAAGCTGTGGAACGAGAACCAGGGCTATGACGCGGCGCTGGCGGCCTTCGACAAGAGCCTGCAGCGGCTGGGGATGGACTATGTCGATCTCTACCTGATCCACTGGCCGGCCCCGACGCAGGATCTCTATCTGGATAGCTGGAAGGCCCTGGTCCGCCTGCGCGAAGAGGGCCGCGCCAAGTCCATCGGCGTCTCCAACTTCGCCATCCCGCACCTGGAGCGGATCATCGGCGAGACCGGCGTCACGCCCGCCGCCAACCAGATCGAACTGCATCCGCGCTTCCAGCAGAAAGAGCTGCGCGCCTTCCACGCCGAGAAGGGCGTCGTCACCACCTCCTGGAGCCCGCTTGGCCAGGGCAAGCTGCTGGAAGACCCTGTGATCGCCGGCATCGCCGCCAAGCACGGCAAGACCCCGGCCCAGGTGATCATCCGCTGGCACGTCGATCTGGGCCTCACTGTGATCCCGAAGTCGGTGACGCCCGCGCGGATCGTGTCGAACCTCGACGTCTTCGGCTTCAGCCTGGACGCCGCGGACCTGGCGGCCATCACGGCCCTCGACGCCGCCGACGGCCGCATCGGCCCCGACCCGGCCAAGTTCGGCTAGGCCTTCGCGCAGGCCAGCAAGTCGGCGTTGAGGCGGTCCATGTGGGTGATGAACAGCCCGTGCGGGGCGCCTTCGTAGACCACCAGCTTCGCGCCGGGGATCAGCTCTGCGGTGCGCCTGCCGGTCAGGGCGAGCGGCGCGGACATGTCCTTGTCGCCCTGGATCACCAGGCAAGGCACGGCGATCCAGGTCAGCTCCTTGCGGAAATCGGTTGAGACCATCGCCCTGTTGCAGGCCAAGACCGCCTGCATCGAGCAGGTCAGCATGACCGACTTGATCCAGTCCTTCATGCCCGCCGAGGTCTGGGGCGTGACGAACGGATCGGTATTGTCGTCCAGCCACTTGGGGAAATCGGTCTTCCAAGCTTGGCGCGTCTGCTCGAAATAGGCCGTGGGTGCGCCCTGCGGATTGTCGGCGGTCCGGGTCAGGAACGGCGTGGTGGGGGCCAGATAGACTACGCGGGCGATGCGGGCCTGACCGTGGCGGGTCAGGTAGCGGGTGATCTCGCCCGAGGCCATGGAGTGGGCCACGATGGTCACACCGGTCAGGTCCAGGGCGGTGAGCACCGAGTCCAGGTCGTCGGCCAGGGTGTCGATGTCGTAGCCGCGGCCGGGATCGTCGGAGCGGCCGTGGCCGCGGCGGTCATAGGCGATGCAGCGCACGCCCTGGTCGGAGAGTTCGGCGCCCTGATAGGCCCAGGCTTCGGAACTCAGCGCCCAGCCGGACATGAACACCATCGGCGCGCCATCGCCCCAGTCGCGGTGGAAGAGGCGCGTGCCGTCGCGGGCGACGATCTGGACGGCCCGGTGAGGTCTGGGCTTGGGCGCCGCCGTCTGGGCATGGAGCGGCAGGACGGTCGCTGTGGCGCCGAGGGCGAGAATGCTGCGTCTGTTCATCGGTCTTCCCCGTGTTGATGCGGGGAAGGTGAGCCTCGTCAGAGCGCCGCGCGATTACGCGCCAGGTAATGAATTGGTGGTCGGAGATCTCAGACCGTCAGATAGTCGTAGGCCACCCGCATCTTCTTGGTGGCCCAGTCCTCGGGATGGACGGCGCAGTGGAACATGCCGCGGCTGTCGTTGATCCAGCTGGACTCCACGATGAAGCCGGCGTCGGCCAGCATCATCTCGCAGCACTTGGGATTGGGCGCCCAGAAGTTGGTGTAGTCGGCGTTGTTGGAGTCCGCCGGCAGGTACTCGGCGAAGGGCTCCTCCTCGTGCTTGCGGCTGACCAGGGTCTCCAGGATCAGCCGGCTCTTGGTGAACTGGCGCAGGGACCAGAGCGCCTTGCACATGTCGGGCAGGTGGTAGAGGACGCCCAGGCAGATCACCACGTCGAAGGGCTCGATCGGCAGGGTGTCCAGCTCGTAGACATTGGCGCGGATGAAGTTGAACGGCCGCTCGGCCAGTTTCTCCATGGCCGCGAAGCCGTAGAAATCCTTGGCGGCGTAGTCGACGGCGCTGACGCTGGCGCCCCGCGCGGTGAGCATCTTGGTGAAGTAGCCGTCGGCCGGACCGATCTCTAGCACGGTCATGCCGGTCATGTCGGCGGGCAGGTCCAGCTTCTCCAGGGTGCCGCTCGGATCGTAGACACCAGGGGTGACCACGCCCGGGAAGATCTCGAAGCGATGATACCACCAGGGGCGCGAGGCTACGATCGCTTCGGCTTGCGCTTGGTCTAGAGGCATTTCGTCTCCGGGAGATTGAGCTGCCGAGTCGGCGTATCAGACCTTAGTCCAGCGCTCAGCGTTACAGGATGGTTGCGGATACGCCGCGCACGGAGTTTGGTTTGAAGCGTCCTGGATCGCGCAAGACCGTCACGGCCGCCAACCTGGCCGACCTGGGCGCCGAGCGGCTGGCCGAGATCCTGGTGGAGGTGGCCGAGGCCCAGCCCACCATCAAGCGCCGACTGCGCATGGAACTGGCGGGCGAGGTCGGGCCTGAGGACCTGGCCAGCGAGATCGGCAAGCGGCTGGCGGCCATCGAGACGCGCCGCAGCCGCGTCCACTGGCGCAAGTACAAGGAGTTCGTCCGCGACCTTTCGCTGCAGCGGGCCATGATCACCGGCAAGATGGCGCAGCAGAAGCCGGCCCTGGCCCTGGAGTTCCTCTGGCGCTTCCTCGACATGGCTGAGGGCGTTCTGCGCCTGACCAAGGACGAGAAGGGCGAGGTGGAAGCCGTGTTCCTTGGCGCGGTCGAGGATATTGGGCCCATCGCCGTGGCCGCCAGAGGTTCGACGACCGCGCTCGCCGAGCGCGCCTTCCAGGCCCTGGAGACCGACGAGGACGAGATCTTCGTCCGCCTGGTAGCGATCCTGTTGCCGGCCCTGGACGCCGAGGGGATCGCCCGGCTGCGGCAACTGCTGGAGGCCGCGATCGCCCGGCGCGGCCGGCCCAAGCCCGCCCTGCGCGCCGCCGTCCAGGCGCTGGCCGACGCGCAAGGCGACGTGGACGGCTTCATCGCCACCATCACCGCCAGCGAGGCGCTGCAGCCCTGGACCGGCGCCCAGATCGCTAGCCGCCTGACCGCCGCCGGCCGCGCGCCCGAGGCCCTGGCCGCCCTGAAGCGCTCGGCCCCACCAGCCTTCGCCGACGTGGCCCGCTCCCAGGCCCGCGTGGTGGCCTCGGCGCCCAGCCTGAAGGCCTGGGAGGACGCCTATCTCGACGCCCTGGAGGCTGACGGCCAGGCTGACGCCGCCCAGGCCGTGCGCTGGAGCGCCTTCGAGCAGCGGCTCTCCGCCGACCGGCTGAGAGCCTATCTGAAGCGCCTGCCCGACTTCGACGACGTGGTGGCCGAGGACAGGGCCATGGCCTTCGTGGCCGGCTTCAAGAGCTTCCCCGCCGCCCTGCGCTTCTTCCTGGCCTGGCCGGCGCTCAGCCAGGCCTCAGCCCTGGTCCTGGCCCGCAGCGAGGAGATCGACGGCGACGACTATGACGGCCTGGAGGCGGCGGCCCTGGCCCTCGAAGGGCGCTATCCCTTGGCGGCGAGCTTGCTCTACCGCGCCATGATCAGCCGGACGCTACGGTTCAGCCGCCGCGACCGCTTCGCCGACGCCGAGCGCTGGATCGCCGAACTGGGGACGCTCGCGCCCCAGATCGCCGAGTTCGGCGACTTTGAAACCCATTCCGACTTTGTGGGTCGGGTGGGCCACCATCCACAGGCCTGACGCGTGGCGCCCAGCTAAGGCCAGGATCGGGTCTTGCGGCGGACTCGTTCGAGGCGCAGAGACGCGCGCATGGCGATGCAGAAACGACGGATTGATCGCGCTCAGCGGTTTCGGGCGCGGCG
>JAYVDG010000313.1:0-2007 GCA_043749525.1 Phenylobacterium sp. | reverse complement strand
GGGAGAAGATCCAGCATTTGCGGGCCATGGGCGTCGATGTCCGCATCACCCGCTCCGACGTCGGTAAGGGCCATCCGGAATACTACCAGGACATGGCTCAGAGACTGGCGGCGGACATTCCTGGCGCCATCTTCATCAACCAGTTCGCCAACCCGGCCAATCCGCTGGCCCACGAGACCTCCACCGGCCCGGAGATCTTTGAGCAGATGGGCGGGGACCTGGACGCCATGGTGGTCGGCGTCGGTTCCGGCGGCACCCTGACGGGCCTGGGCCGCTACTTCGCCAGGGTGTCGCCGAAGACCCAGATGGTGTTGGCCGACCCGGTGGGCTCGATCCTCGCGCCCCTGGTCAATACCGGCGAGACCATCGAGCCCGGCTCCTGGGTGGTGGAGGGGATCGGCGAGGACTTCATCCCCGACAACTGCGATCTGGCCCTGGTCTCCAAGGCCTATTCCATCCCCGACAGCGAAAGCATCGGCGCGGCCCGGGCCCTGCTGCTGAAGGCCGGCGTCCTGGGCGGCTCGTCCTCCGGAACCCTGCTGGCCGGGGCCCTGCGCTATTGCCGCGAGCAGACGCAGGCTAAGCGGGTGGTGACCCTGGTCTGCGACACGGGGTCGAAGTACCTGTCGAAGGTCTACAACGACAGCTGGCTGGCCGAGCAGGGGCTGACCGCGCGGGAGCTGCACGGCGACCTGCGCGACCTGATCGCGCGGACCCCGGGAGAGGGCGGGGCGGTCACGGTCGGCCCCGACGACACCCTGCTGACCGCCTACAACCGCATGCGCCAGGCCGATGTCTCGCAGCTGCCGGTGCTGGACGACGGGCGGTTGATCGGGCTGATCGACGAGAGCGACCTGCTGGAGGCGGTGGAGGAACGCCGGCCCGACAAGCGCTTCGCCCAGCCGGTCAGCTTCGCCATGACGGCCCGGCTCAATACCGTCCAGGCCCATGAGTCGCTGGAAGCCTTGCTGCCGATCTTCGACAAGGATCAGGTGGTTCTCGTGCTGGACGGGCGCGAGTTCCTGGGGCTGATCACCCGCATCGATCTCATCAACTATCTGAGGCGCGCAGCGTGACCGACGGCAAGAACCGCTTGGATTTCAACACCCGCGCCATCCACGGCGGGCAGTATCCCGACCCCAGCACCGGGGCGGTGATCACCCCGATCTACGCCACCTCGACCTATGCCCAGTCGAGCCCAGGCGTGCATCAGGGGTTTGAGTACAGCCGCAGCCAGAACCCCACCCGCTTCGCCTTTGAGCGCGCCGTGGCCGACCTGGAGAGCGGGGTGAAGGGGTTCGCCTTCGCCTCCGGCCTGGCGGCCATCGCCACCCTGCTGGAGTGCCTGGACGCCGGGGACCATGTGATCGCTACCGACGACCTCTATGGCGGGTCGTTCCGGCTGTTCGACAAGGTGAGGAAGCGCTCGGCGGGGCTGGCGTTCAGCTTCGTGGACCTCAGCGACCTGGCCGCGGTGGAGGCCGCGATCCGGCCCAACACCCGGCTGCTGTGGGTGGAGACGCCGACCAATCCGCTGCTGCGGCTGGCCGATCTGGAGGCCCTGGCGGCGCTGGCCAGGAAGCACGGGATCATCGCGGCGGCGGACAACACCTTCGCCAGTCCGGCCGTGCAGCGGCCGCTGGAGTTCGGCTTCGACGTGGTGATGCACTCCACCACCAAGTACCTCAGCGGCCACTCCGACATCGTCGGCGGCTGCCTGGTGGTGGGGGAAAATGCCGAGCTCGCAGAACAGCTTACCTTCCTGCAGAACGCGGTGGGGGCGGTGGCCTCGCCCTTCGACAGCTTCCTGGCGCACCGGGGGGTGAAGACGCTGGGCCTGCGGATGGAGCGCCACTGCGCCAACGCCATGAAGATCGCCACCTGGTTGGAGGGCCGCAAGGGCGTCGAGCAGGTGATCTACCCCGGGCTCGCCAGCCACCCGCAGCATGAGCTGGCGAAGCGCCAGATGACCGGCGGGTTCGGCGGGATGATGTCGGTGGTCGTGGA
>JAYVDG010000312.1:0-2007 GCA_043749525.1 Phenylobacterium sp. | reverse complement strand
GCATGCCCATGGCCGCGCCGGCGAGCGCGATGGCCACGATGAAGGCGGTGCGCGGCAGGAAGGGAATGCTTTCGCTGCCGAAGGCCCCCACGAAGCTCATGAAGACGCCGATGGCCGTCGCCACCACCAGGGTGCGCCACGCACCGGCCCAGGTGATGGGCTCCAGTCGCGAAGCGTGAACGGCGCCGGGCGGTGACTGGCGCAGGCGATCTGTCATTCGACGCATCGTCCTTTGCGCATGGGGCGGCCGGGTCTCCACACATCAGCGACAGCGGGCCGGAGAGGCCCACGGAGTGGAGATAAAGGATGTCGCTGGTTTCGCAAATTGCTGGCCCCAACCGGGCGGACCGTATTCGCCGGATCGCTCTGCCGGTGGCGGTCATCGGCCTGGTCGCCGCGCTGGCGCCCGCCGCGCCCTTCATCGTCAGGCTGGCGGCCAAGGGTCACCTGCACGGCCCCGACCTCGCCCTGCTGGCCGCCCAGCCCCTGGTGATCAAGCTGCACATCGCCGGCGCGGTCGCCGCCCTGCTGATCGGGGCGATGCTGATGACCCTGCGCAAGGGCGTCGCCTTCCACCGCACGGCCGGCTGGCTGTGGGTGGGCGCCATGTCGCTGGTGGCCGGATCGTCGATCTTCATCACCGGCATCAACGGCGACCACTGGTCCTTCAGCCACCTGTTCACGGGCTGGACCCTGATCGCCCTGCCCATCGCGGTGATCGCGGCGCGCCGCCACGTGGTGAAGACCCACCGCCGCTTCATGATGGGCCTGTTCTATGGCGGCCTGGTGATCAGCGGCTTCATCGCCTTCATCCCTGGGCGCACCATGTGGAATGTGTTCTTCACCTGAGATCACACCTGCGTCCTCTTGGCTTGGTCAAGCTTCGGCCATGATCGGCGCAGAGGGGAGGGTGTCTTCCTCCAGGCGTGTTCATGGCTGACTTCATTTTCCACGATCCCTCCGGCCGCCGCGCCCGCCGCGCGGACCTCGCGGGGGGGCTGGCTGTGGCCCTGCTGGCGGCGATCATCGCGGCCTTCTTCGCCACCCTGGCCTTCGCCCCGACCCTGCCCGCCCTGCACCTGAAGGACCCGCGCATGCTGCGCGGCCTGCACGTGGAGACCGCCCACCGGCTGAAGGGCCACCGCTCCTGGACCCGCGTGCCCCACCCGCGCCATGCCGGCGCCACGGGTCCGGTCCGGCCGCTCAGCGTCGGCTTCTACGTCTCCTGGGATGAGAGCTCGCGCGCGAGCCTGTCGCGGCATGTGAACGACCTCGACGTCGTGGCCCCGCAATGGCTGGCCCTGGACGGCTCCCTGGGCCGCCTGATCCTGACCGCCGATCCCCAGGCCGAGGCCATCATCAAGGGCGCGCGCAAGGCCCCTTCCCTGTTGCCGGTGGTGCACAACGCCCAGGACTCGGTGTGGAACGGTCCCGCGGCCGACGCCCTGATCCTCAACCCCGCCGCTCGCCAGTCCATGGCCGCCAACCTCGTGGCGCTCGCGAAGGCCCATGGCTACGCCGGCTACGTCTTCGACCTGGAGAACCTCTCGCCCCGCGCCGCGGCGGCCTATCCGGGGTTCCTGGCCCAGGTCAGGGCGGCGCTGAAGCCGCTGGACCGGGAAATCTGGGTCACCGCCCCCTTCGCCGACGACAGCTGGCCGCTGAAGCGCCTGCAGGCCTCCACCGACGTCCTGGTGCTGATGGCCTACGACCAGCACTGGGGCACGGGCGACCAGGGTCCTCCCGCCGGCCAGGCCTGGTTCCAGGGCCAGGTGGCTCATCGCATGGGCGAGCTCGATCCGGCCCGCACCATCCTGGCGCTGGGCGCCTACGGCTACGACTGGACCCTGCCGGCCAAGGGCAAGCCCGGCGTCGCCGAGGCCGTGACCTTCAACGAGGCCACCCAGTTGGCCCACGACGCCGGCGCCTCGGTGGCCATGGATCCCGAGGCCCTGAACCCGCACTTCAACTACGAGGACGACGCCGGCCGCCAGCACGCGGTCTGGT
>JAYVDG010000311.1:0-5830 GCA_043749525.1 Phenylobacterium sp. | reverse complement strand
TCTGGCCGCAGATGGGGGCGCTTGGCCTCCATGGCGTCACCGTCGAGGAAGAGTTCGGGGGCCTGGGCCTGGGCTATCTCGAACACGTGGTGGCCATGGAGGAGGTGAGCCGCGCCTCGGCCTCGGTGGGCCTTTCCTACGGCGCCCACTCCAACCTCTGCGTGAACCAGATCCGCCGCTGGGGCTCCGAGGAGCAGAAGCGCCGCTACCTGCCGGGCCTGATCTCCGGCGAGCATGTCGGCTCCCTGGCCATGAGCGAGAGCGGCTCGGGTTCGGACGTGGTCTCGATGAGCCTGAAGGCCGAGCGTCGCGGCGACCGCTATGTCCTGAACGGAACCAAGTTTTGGATCACCAATGCGCCGCACGCCGACGTGCTGGTGGTCTATGCCAAGACCGCGCCCGGCGAGAGCAGCAAGGGCATCACCGCTTTCCTGATCGAGAAGGACTTCAAGGGTTTCTCGGTCGGCCAGAAGCTCGACAAGATGGGGATGCGCGGCTCCGACACCGGCGAACTTGTGTTCGAGGACTGCGAGGTCCCGGAAGAGAACGTCATGGGCCCCGTGAACGGCGGTGTCGGCGTGTTGATGAGCGGCCTGGACTATGAGCGCACGGTGCTGTCGGGCGGGCCCCTGGGGATCATGCAGGCCTGCCTGGACGTGGTCCTGCCCTATGTCCGCGAGCGTAAACAGTTCGGAAAGCCCATCGGCTCCTTCCAACTGATGCAGGGCAAGGTGGCCGACATGTATGTCGCCCTGAACTCGGCCCGGGCCTACGTCTATGCCGTGGCGCGGGCCTGCGACGCGGGCCAGACGACCCGCTTCGACGCCGCCGGCGCGATCCTGATGGCCTCGGAAAACGCCGTGAAGGTCAGCCTTGAAGCCATCCAGGCCCTCGGCGGGGCCGGTTACACCAAGGACTATCCGGCCGAGCGCCTACTGCGCGACGCCAAGCTCTACGACATCGGCGCCGGCACCAACGAAATCCGCCGCTATCTGATCGGCCGGGAGCTGATCGGCGCCTAGACCTGCCGCGCGTCAACGCTTTCTACACCTGCGATTCACCTTAGATGGGCAGACCACGCCGGGGGGCGGAGGTGCGAACGATGCGCCACGCCATTGTCCTGCTGTCGCTGGTGGCCCTCTCGGGCTGCGCCAGCCTGGAGCGCCCGCTCAGCTGCGCGGCGGGCGAGGAGCCCATGCGCACCGCCCAGCTGTTCTTCGGCCAGAACATCGGCGACAAGCCGGGCGTCTCGGATGCCGACTTCCGCAAGTTCACCGACGAGGTCCTGACCCCGCGCTTCCCCGAGGGCCTCACCGTCCTGGACGGCGGCGGCCAGTGGACGGGACCGGAGAACAAGCTGATCCGCGAGGCCGCCAAGATCGTCGTCTTGGTCCTGCCCAAGGAAGGCGGCGACACCCAGCGCAAGCTGGGGGAGGTGCGTCAGGCCTATGTCGCGCGCTTCCATCAGGACAGCGTGATGATGATCAGCCAGCGGGCCTGCGTCTCGTTCTGAGGCCGCGATCCGCTCCGCCTAGTCGAGCCCTGCGGCCATGGTTCTCAGGGCCTGGGCCGTCGCGGCGTCGGCCGGGAAGAAGGTCTCCAAGGTCAGTTCCGACAGGGTCACGTCCACCGGGGTGCCGAACACCGTGGTGGTCGACAGGAACGACAGCACACCATCGTCCGTCTTCAGCTGGAACGGGATCGCGACGCCCGCGAACTCGTCCGAAGGCTTGCGCGGCGGCTGGCCGTCCGGGATCGGATAGGCCCGCACCTCGGTGAGCAAGTCAGCCAGACCCTGGTCGGCCGTCAGTTCCACCTCGCGGCGCAGCCGCTCCAGGATATGGACGCGCCATTCGTGGAAATTGGCCGTCCGCCGCGCCAGACCGCGCGGATGCAGGCTCAGCCGGATCACGTTCAGCGGGGGCGTCAGCAGGTCGGCGTCGATCCCGGCCAGCAGGGGCGCCACCATGCGGTTGGCGCTCACCAGGTTCCACTGCCGGTCCACGGCCAGGGCGGGGTGGGGTTCGTTCCCCGTCAGGATCAGGTCCACGGTGCGCCGCGCGGCGGCCAGGGCCGGATCGTCCAGCGATCTCTGTGGGAAGACCGGCGCGAAGCCTCCCGCCACCAGGATCACATTTCGCTCCCGCAGCGGAATTTCCAGCTGGTCGGCCAAGCGCAGCAGCATGTCGCGGCTGGCTTGGGCCCGGCCGGTCTCCACGAAGCTGAGGTGGCGGGTAGAGATCTCGGCCTCCAGGGCGAGGTCGAGTTGGCTCATCCGGCGGCGCTGGCGCCAGTCGCGAAGGTGGTCGCCCACCGCGGTTGCTGTTCCCATCATGGCCCGACGATAGCCCCGCACCCGCGCAGGCTCCATGACCTGAGAGGTAATCGCTTAGCCTCCTGCCTGCGGGTCATCCTCGCGGTGGTGGCCGACGGCAGGTTCGCCAATGTCACCGGGTTCCTCGATTTCGCGCCGGGACAGGCCTGATATCCAGACATGCGAAAGGCCGCCGGGGGCGCCCGGCGGCCTTTCCACTGTCAGACCCGGCGCGGCTCGCGCAAGCCTCTCCAGGCACGCTAGGTCTGCAGCGTCCGCTCCAAAGGGAAGCCTCAGCGGGGACGCGAGACAGAACCCTGAGCAGATGCGTTGACGCCGACCGAGGCGTCAGCCCCGTCGCGCGAGGCGTTGGCCGACGCGCCGGCGTCGGCATTGGCGTGAGTGGAGCGGGCCGAGCGCGCCGCGGCGCGTTTGGCGACGCGGGCTTCGGCGCGCGCCTCACGGGCGGTTTGCGCCGCGGTGGCGCGGGCATAGCCGGCGGTGCTGGCGGCAGTATCGCGGCCGTAGCCCACCGTGCCGGCGGCGGTGTCGCGCGCATAGCCGCCCGCGCTGGCGGCGGTGGCGCGGCCGTATCCAGCCGTGTCGCGAACGGAGGAGCCGATGCCGCCGATGGACCCTGATCCGGCGATCGAACCCGACCCCATCACGCTGCCGCCGGTTCCGCCGACCATGCCGCCGCCGCCGCCGCCGCCCAGGGCGCCGCCGACGAGTTGAGCTTGGGCGCCCGTACCAAGGGCGAGAAGAGCACTGGCGGCCGCGGCCGCGAAAATCGTGGTGCTACGCATGTCGTTCTCCCAATTTCTTTTGAGCCGCTGTTGCGTCTCTGGGAGGTCAAACGCTTTGGCCGGGGATTTTCATCCCAACTTTCTTCAATTTCCCCGCTCACTCACCCGCGAGCAGAGCTCGCCCCGCCCCGACCGCCATCGGCGAGGTGAGCAGATCGAAGGCCACTAGGCCCTTTCCGTAGATCGGATCGGGGCCGCGCGCGCCGAGGTCCGTGGCCTGCCGCGACAGGTCGGCCATGGCGCGCGCCGCGCCGGCCCGGTCGGGGCTGGGCAGGTTCAGAGCTAGGCGTCCGGCCACCAGAGGCGCGGCGAAGGAGGTGCCGCGCAGGGCCACATAGCCGCCCTGGCTTGAGGCGCCCGCCATGTCCGCACCGGGAGCCGCGAAGTCCACATGCCCGCCGCGTCCGGCCTCAGGCAGCACCTTGCGCCGCGCATCGACCCCGGTGACCGACACCACGCCGGGATAGGCGGCCGGATAGAGCGGCGGGGCGGCGGGGCCGTCATTGCCCACGGCGGCGACCACCATATGGCCCCTGGCCACGAGGGCGGCCATGGCGGCCTGCAGGGTCAGGTTGGGCGGACCCACCAGGCTGATATTGATCACGGGGACCTTGTTTTGCGCCATCCAGGAGAGCGCTTGGGCGATGATCGCCGCCGAGCCGCCCGTGGGCGAGCCGCCATAGACATCGGCCACCAGCAGCCGCGCCCCGGGCGCCGCGCCCCGGAAGCCGCCGCCACGGCCGACCATGAGGCTGGCCACCGCCGTGCCGTGGGCGCTGATCTTCAGGCCGCCAGGGGCGAACCCGCGTTGCTCGACATGGCCGAGACTGGGGTGCGCGGCCACGCCGCCGTCCACTAGGCCTATGCGGATGCCTGCGCCGCCCTTGCCGCCGGCCACACGCCCGCGCGACGAGGCGGTCACGACGCCCGCGCCGAGATAAATGTGGTTGAAGTCGTACTGACCCTGGTGATCGAGCGCCTTCAGCCGCCGCACGGCCTCTCGCGCCGAGACCCCTGGTGGTGGGCTCAAGGTGACGGTGCTGAGGCCAAGCCCATCGAGCCGGGTCTCTTCGCCGACGCGAAAGCCGGCCTTTCTGGCGATGTCCAGGGACTGCGGGGAGGGCGACAGCGCCAGCACCTCGCCGCGCACCACCGCCTGGCCTTGGTCGTCCACGTCGATGACGTCGGCATGGTCGCGGATAAGGGTCTGGATCTGCTGGCCGTGTAGGGCTGTTAGGGATTGTCCGGCCAGGGCCTGGGTTTCCCGCACCAGACCGCCGACGGTGGGCGGCAGGACCGGGGTGGAGACGGGCAAGGGCAGGGTCGGCGCCCTTACGCTCGACGCGCGTGGCGTGGCGGGGAGAGAAGGTGTACGGGGCAGGTCGGGGAAGCCGCCCATGGGCAGACTTCCGCCAGGCATCCCGCCGCCGCCGGGCAGGGAGGGAACCCCGCCCAGGCCGCCCAGCTGCGCGCTGGCCGGCAGGGCCACGACGCTCATGGCCACGATGCTCAGCGAGCGCACGATCCAGCGATTACAGGGGCCCATCGTGAATTCCCGTTCCCGATGGACCTCTAAGTGCGGCAATGAGTTTTTGTTCCTGGTCACGATGGATGAAACGACCGGGCTTGCTCGTTTCATCCCCAGACAGAGGCGATGTCTTGGACGACTTTCAGCGTGAGATCGTCGAACTGCTTCCCCGGCTGCGCCGTCTGGCGCGGGCGATCACCCGGGACGTGGCGGACGCCGATGACCTGACGCAGCTCACCGTGGAGCGCGCTTTGGTGCGCGCCGACCAGTGGGCGCCCGGGACCCGCCTCGATAGCTGGATGTATCGGATCATGAAGAACGCCTGGATCGACGAAGCCCGCAGCCGCGGCCGCCAAGGTCGCTTGTTCGCCCCTGAGGAACAGGGCCTGAATGTCGGCGTGGACGGCGCCTCGGCCATGGAGGCTCACCTTGAGGCCGCCTCTGTCGAACAGGCCATGGGCCGATTGCCCGACGATCAGCGACTGGCCGTGGCGCTGGTGCTGGTGGAGGGATTATCCTACCGAGAGGCGGCCGCGGTGTTGGAGGTTCCGGAAGGAACCCTCACCAGCCGCCTGGTCCGGGGCCGCAACGCCCTGCTGGCCGATCTGAGGGGTGCGGCATGAAGATCGATGACCGGAAGCTGATCGCCTATGTCGATGGCGAACTCGACGCCTTCGGCCGCGCCGAGGTTGAGGCCGCGGTGGCCGCCGATCCCGTCCTGGGGGTGCGGCTGGAGGAACACCGCCTGTTGCGGGCCAAGGTCGGCGGCGCCTATGCGGGCGTGGTTCAGGAAAGCGTGCCCGCCCAGCTGATGGCCACGGCCCAGGCCGGCGCCAAGGCGGGCAACGTCGTGAAGCTCGCCGACCGCCGCAAACCACCGCCCGTGGCCAAGCCCCAGATCAAGCTCGCCCTGCCGGCCTGGAGCTCGGTCGCCGCGACCCTGATGGTGGGCGTGGTGGCTGGCTACGTGATCTCGCAGCAGAACGCCGGGGTCCTGGCGCCCAGCATGGACGGGGCCCTGGTGGCCAGGGGCGCGCTCGCCAAGGCGCTGGACAACAATCTCTCGGCCAATTCGGGTCCGGCGCGGTTGGGGATCAGCTTCAAGACCGCCGACGGGCGCTACTGCCGCACCTTCCAGGCCGACGCCCAGCGCATCGCCGGGATCGCCTGCCACGAAGGGCC
>JAYVDG010000310.1:0-2016 GCA_043749525.1 Phenylobacterium sp. | reverse complement strand
AGGAGGGGCTAGATCATGCGCTGCCCGTTCTGTGGCCATCTCGAAAGCCAGGTGAAGGACAGCCGCCCGTCGGAAGACGGCGCGGCCATCCGTCGCCGACGGTTGTGCCCGGAATGCGGGGGTCGGTTCACGACCTTCGAGCGGGTGCAATTGCGTGAGCTGACGATCCTGAAGCGGTCGGGCCGACGTACGCCCTTCGAGCGCGACAAACTGGCCCGCTCCATCGCCATCGCCACCCGCAAGCGTCCCATCGAGCCCGATCGCATCGAGAAGATGATCTCGACCATCGTCCGCCAACTCGAGAGCATGGGCGAGACCGAGCTGCCGTCCTCCGCAGTCGGCGAGATGGTGATGAAGCAGCTCAAGGTCCTCGATGACGTGGCCTATGTCCGCTACGCCTCGGTCTACCGCGACTTCCGCGAGGCCGGCGAGTTCGCGACCTTCCTCGGCGAAGAGGGCCTCAGCGAAGGCTCCGAGGATGAGCGTTAGCCTCAAGCTCGCCACCTCCCTCGATGGCCGCATCGCCACCGCCACGGGAGAGAGCCGCTGGATCACCGGGGACCACAGCCGCGAGCAGGTGCATCGGCTGCGCGCCGAGCATGACGCCGTCGTCGTGGGTGTCGAGACGGCCTTGGCCGACGATCCCGAACTCACCGTCCGCCTGCCGGACTTCAACGGCCCGCAGCCGGCCCGCGTGGTGCTCGATAGCCGCCAACGGCTGGCCGACGGCTGCAAGCTGATCACCACGGCCCGCGACATCCCGACCTACCTGATCTCCACCACCCCGCCGCAAGCGCGCCTTGTCGACGCTGGAGTCCGCGTCCTGCAGGTTCACGCCGTGGGTGACGAGCGGCCCGAGCTGCATGACGTGGTCCGCGCCTTGGCGGCCGAGGGTCTGACCCGGCTGTTCGTCGAGGGCGGCGGCCAGGTGGCGGCCAGCTTCCTGCGCTGTGGCCTGGTGGACCGGCTGGAGTGGTTCCGGGCGGCCATGATCATCGGCGGAGAGGGGCGGCCCGGCATCGGCGCCCTGGCCATCCAGGCGCTTTCCGACGCGCCGAAACTTAAGCGGGTTGATCTTCAGCTGCTGGGTCCCGATGTGTGGGAACGCTACGAGAGGATCTGAATGTTCACCGGCATCGTCACCGATGTGGGCCGCGTCCGCGCCGTCCGCGACACCAACCGCGACCGCAGGTTCGAGATCGAGACCAAGTTCGATCTCTCCACCGTCGATATCGGCGCCTCGATCAGCCACGCGGGCTGCTGCCTGACAGTGGTGGAGAAGGCCGACGGCTGGTTCGCCGTGGAGGTCTCCGGCGAGACCCTGTCCCTGACCACCCTGTCGGACTGGGAGGAGGGTCGCCCAGTCAACCTGGAGCGCGCCGCACGCGTGGGTGACGAGCTGGGCGGTCATATCGTCTCCGGCCACGTCGATGGCATCGGCGAAGTGATCTCCATCGAGAGCGAGGGCGGATCGCACCGCGTCCAGGTGCGGGCGCCCCGGCCTCTGCATCGCTTCATCGCGCCGAAGGGCTCCATCACCATCGAGGGCGTGTCCCTGACGGTGAACGAGGTCGAGGATGACGTCTTTGGCGTGAACCTGATCCCCCACACCTGGGACGTGACCACGCTCGGGACCCTGAAAGTGGGCAGCCGCGTCAATCTCGAGATCGACATGCTGGCCCGGTATCTCGCCCGTTGGCGAGAAACAGCCTAAAGGGAGCGGCCTACTCGCCCGCGTCCCGGAAAGAACCCATGCTCGAAGAGAAAATCCGCATCCTCATCGTCGAGGCGCGCTTCTATTCCGATCTGGCCGACGCCCTGTTGCAGGGCGCTGCCGACGCCATCACCTCGCAGGGCGCGGAGTATGACGTCGTGACCGTGCCCGGCGCGCTGGAAATCCCCGGCGCCATCGCGCTAGCCGAAGAAGGCGGCGCCACCGGCGTGCGCTATGACGGCTATGTGGCGCTCGGCACGGTGATCCGCGGCGAAACCTATCACTTCGAGATCGTCTCCAAC
>JAYVDG010000309.1:0-5839 GCA_043749525.1 Phenylobacterium sp. | reverse complement strand
AGGCGCGCGGTCAGATCACCGTCGGAAAGCTGCTTCAGCCCCCGGGCGAGGCCGTCCACCACCTGGGCGCTCTCGTTTTCCACGGTGCGCTGCAGGGTCTCACGGTCGTGGGCGGCGGCGTTCTCCGAGGCGCGCGCGCCCTCGGCGGTGCGCATGGCGTCCTCGGCCTGGGTCTTGGCCGCGGCGGCCTCGGCCAGCGAGGCGCCCGACCTGGCGAACATCGAGGAGATGTTGGAGGCGGCCCACATCAGGACCACGGCCTCGGCGACCAGGATAACGGCGTGCAGCACCACCCGGCCGAGGTCGCCGCCACCGGGGAAGACCGCGGCAGGCAGGACAAAGCTCAGCAGCAGGTGGTGTACAGCCACCACGACGGCGCCGGCCGCGATGGCTCGCCAGTCGCAATAGACAATCAGGGCGGCCAGGGCGGCGAAATAGGCCATGTGCATGTCGATCTGCCAGGCGCGCCCGGCGAAGGCGGCCACCAGCAGCGAAACAGATCCCATCAGGCCCGCCGAGGCGGCGATGCGCACGCCCTCCGGGTTGAGCTTCCAGAAGACCGTGACCGCGCCGGCGAGGCCCGCCGAGGCCAGGCCGAAGCCAAGCCAGGGGGCCTTGATCAGCAGGGCCGCGATCAGGGTGACGGGGGCCAGAACCCACAGGGCGCCGATGATGATGCGGTCGGCGAACCGCCGCTGCTCCTCGATCGATTGGAACATCGGGTTCTCCTAGGTGTTGCAGGGCGCGACGCGCCCGGGATCGATGGAAAAGAGAGCGCCGGCCCGGCGTAGCCGCGCGGACGCGTCGCCCTGGGCCGAGCGGACGACGACGATGAAGGGGAGCGAACCCACGGCGAGCACGGCGCCGGCGTCGGAGGCCGCCACCAGCACGGCCTCGCGGCCCCACCAGGGCGGGAACACGCCAGCCGCCTCGTGCGGATCAAGCGGCCGTGCGCCCAGCAGGGTCGCCGCGGCGACGCCGGCCACGGCGATCAGGCCTGCGAAGACCAGGCTGGAGTTCGGCGGGCGGTCGGACGGTGAGTCGGCGCTCATCCCCCACCGATAGAGTGGCGCGGATTGAGGAACGCTTAACCAACCGGGTACAGCGTCGAATTTTATAAGCTAAATCAAGGCTCAGGGTTGCGCGGACAAGCCAATCACCACCCAGGGTGCGCCTAGATCGCGATGAATTTGGATCGGCAGATCCAAATTCATGAATGTGATCGATTCCCAATGTTTAGAGCGGGATCGCCGCGAAAATCCGGCTCCCACTTTTTCGCATCCCGCTCTAGTCGTCGGCGGAGTCGTCATCCTCGTCAGCCTCTTCGGCGACGGCGGCGACCTTCTTGGCGCGGGCCTTGGGAGGCGCTTTCGGCGGCGCGCGCGACAGACGCTCGGCCAACTCGGCGTCGATCAGCGGCAACAGGGCTGCGGCCTGCTCGGCCTGGCGGGCGACGTCGGAGTTTTCAAGGCGCTGGGCGTTGGCGCGCAGATTGGCGAGGCCTTCGTCGTCGAGCGTGGGGATCAGATCGGCCATGGCCATGGGCAGCTCCCGTCAGCGCGAACGCCGCGTAAAAAGACCGGGGCCGGCGCGAGGATCGCGCCGGCCCCTTATCGTCTTAGGCCGACTTCAGATTGACGGCGCTTTCCTTACCGGAGCGCTGGTCGCGCTCCATGTCGTAGGACACCGTGTCGCCTTCGTTCAGACCGTTGAGGTCCGAACGCTCGACGGCGGAGATGTGGACGAAGACGTCCTTGCCGCCATCAGCCGGCTGAATGAAGCCGAAGCCCTTGGTGGAATTGAACCATTTGACAGTACCGGTCGCCATGACAGCCTCCGAGAGATGCGTAGGCGCGCCGGAAGAGCCCGGCGGGCCATCGAGGTCTGAGAGGGTCGGCTTCGAAAGTTCCGCGCGCTGAGCGAGAGGGCTTAAGAGCGTTGCGCGGCAGAGATCGACGCAGGCATCATGCGCCTTTCCACAGTCATAGACCAGACAATCCGCCGACGCCTCCGTTGCAGGCGATGACATGGGCGTGATAGGCCGCGGCGCATGACCGACCAACCCGAGCCCACGCCCGACGATCTTAAGGCCGCCAACCGCCGCAAATGGTTCGGTCGAATCCTGCTGATCGGCTTTGGCCTGCTGCTGCTGGCCCAGATGATCCCCTTCGTCCTGCGCTCCGGGGAATTCGGATAACCCGCACGAGTCGTTGACAGGCCGCGCGGGCGCTCCGGTAAGATGCCCGCAATGACGCCGCCCAAGGCGTCGCGGAGGAACCTGCATGCGCCTGACCCAGCCCCGGATCGCTCCGGTCGATCTCGGCAAGCTTGATGAAGCCCAGACCGAGGTCCTGGCCCCGATGGTGGCCACGGGCCGCGTGCTCAACATCTTCAAGACCCTGGTCAATGCGCCCAAGGCCGCCAAGGGCTTCCTGGCCTGGGGCAACTATGTCCTGTCGCGCCGCAATGACCTGCCCGGCCGGGAGCGGGAGATCGTCGTCCTGCGCATCGGTTACCTCTGCAAGGCCGGCTACGAGTGGGCCCAGCACGTCCCGATCGGCAAACGCGAGGGCCTGACCGCCGAGGAATGCGAACGGATCAAGGCCGGCGCCGAGGCCCCCGGCTGGAGCGCCGCCGACCAGGCCCTGCTCAAGGCCTCGGACGAACTGCACCACGACCAGTTCATCACCAACGTCACCTGGGCCCAGCTGAAGGCCCACTTCACCGACAAACAGTGCATGGACGTTGTCTTCACCGCCGGCCAGTACACCCAGGTCTCGATGATCCTGAATTCCTTCGGGGTGCAGCTGGACGAGGGCCAGACCCTCGACCCCGACCTGAAGGGGTTCTGAACGTGGCCGACCGCCTGAAGGGCAAGACCGCACTGGTCGTCGGCGCCGGCCAGACGCCGGGCGAGACCATCGGCAACGGGCGGGCCATGTCGATCCTGTTCGCCCGTGAAGGCGCGCAAGTGCTGTGCGTCGACCGGGTCGCCGAGCGCGCCGAGGAGACCGCCGCCATGATCGTCGCCGAGGGCGGCCAGGCCACCGCCTTCACCGCCAATGTCACCAAGGCGGCTGAGGTCGAGGCCATGATCGCTGAGGCCAAGGCGCGGCTCCGGCGCATCGACATTCTGGTCAACAATGTCGGGGTCGGCGGCGGCGACGGGCCCGCCCATCGGGTCGAGGAGGCCGCCTTCGACCGCATCCTGTCGGTGAACCTCAAGGGCATGTGGCTGACCATCAAGGCCGCCATCCCGACGATGCGCGAACAGGGCGGCGGGGCCATCGTCAACATCTCGTCCCTGGCCGGAATCGCCGGCGGCAACCAGGTGGCCTACGAGGTCTCCAAGGCCGCCGTGAACCGCCTGACCACCAGCGTCGCCCAGTCCAATGCGGCCAAGGGCGTCCGCTGCAACGCCATCATGCCGGGCCTGATGGACACCCCCATGGCCGTGGCCGGCATCGCCCAGGCCAACGGCCAAGAGCAGGAGGCGGTCCGCGCCGCCCGGAATGCAAGAGTTCCGCTGGGAGGGAAAATGGGCAATGCCTGGGACACCGCCTATGCGGCTCTGTTCCTGGCCTCCGACGAGGCGGGCTTCATCACCGGGGCGGTCCTGCCCGTGGACGGCGGCATGGGGAGCCGGATCGGATGACCTTGCAGCGCAGAACCTTCCTGGCCACAGGCGCGGCGCTTGTCGCCTCCCCGGTCCTCGCGGCGCCCGGCGTCGTCTATGTGAAGCTCACCACGCCGGTCGGCGCCATCGTCCTGGCCCTCGAACAGGCCAAGGCCCCGATCACCGTGGCCAACTTCCTGCGCTACACCGACACCAAACGCTATGACGGAGCGACCTTCTACCGGGCCTCGCGGCCCAAGGGCTATGCGGGCGACGACTACGGGTCGATCCAGGGCGGGCTGCAGAACGACCCGGCCAAGGTGATGAAGCCCATCGGCCACGAGCCCACCACCAAGACGGGCCTGTCGCACACCGACAGCGCCATCTCCATGGGCCGGTTCGCCCCGGGCAGCGCCACCTCGGACTTCTTCATCTGCGTGGGCGACAACACCTATCTGGACGCCAACCCCAAGGCTAAGGGCGACAACCTGGGCTTCGCGGCCTTCGGCTACGTGATCGAGGGCATGGACGTGGTCCGCAAGATCCTCGTCAAGCCGCGCGACCCCAACGCCGGGGTCGGCGTCATGAAGGGCGAGATGCTCAAGCCTCCGGTCAAGATCCTCAGCGCCCGCCGGACGACAGCTCCCGTAGCGCCGGCGATAGAGCCTCCGGCGCCGGCGCCGCAGACTGCGCCTCAGCCGCTGCCGGCTGCACCGACGCCGACGCCGACGCCGACGCCGCAGGGGAGCTGACGCCTGGCGCACGGACAAGGACAGAGAGTTTCTGGCCCGTGAGCAAGGGGGTCCAGACGCCCGCCTCGGTCCGGTGCTGCCCGATGACCACCAGGGTTGCGGCCCGCGCGACGGTCGCCGGGGCGATGTCCGCGCCAGACGGCAGCGTCACGATGCTGGGACGCCCACCAAGGCTCATAAAGGCGGCGTTGCCGTCATTGTTGTCGTCGGCGATGACCACCGTGGGACCGGGCCGACCGTCGGTGACGACCTGTGCGGCGTGCAGGTCCTTGGCCAGGACATCTCGCGACACCACCGCGGAATCCAGGCGGGTCGAAAGCAGACCCAGGCCGACGAAGGCGGCCAGCCATGTCCGCTCGATGGGCCATCGCAGTAGGGTCGCCGCCGCCGCCGCGACAATCACCAGCGACGCCAGCAGGCGGTACGGGAAGGACGTCATGTAGGTCTGGCGTTCCGGATTCGGGGCAAAGAAGGCGGTAAGGGCCGTTGCGTCCCAAGGGAACAGGGTCACCCCCTGTGCGAAGCAGACCAGTAGCACGCCAAGGCCGATCAGCGTCACCATGGCCGCCATCGCGCGGTCGCGCGTCCTGCCGGCCGCATCGACCAGAAAAGGCGCCGCCGTCAGCCACAGGAGCGGGATGAAGAACTCGAAATACCGGCCCCAGAGTCGCTTGGTTTCCGACTCTCCAAGCGCCGCCACCTTCATCGTGAAGGCGACCACCATCGCCAGGGTGGCGAGGAGAGCTAGTATGGTGAGCAGGAAGGTCAGTTCCCGCGGAAGCAACTGGAAGCCCGGGTCCTTCCGCTCGGCGCGCCAACGCCGCCCGATCGAAGCGAGCGCCACCGTGATCGGAGGACCGGTCAACATGGCCATGGCGGCGGTCATCGTGGCCGCCGCGAGCAACCCAAGACCTGACGCCGTGTCGACGGATTTCGTCACCAGAACATCGCGATAGAACCCGCCGACGAAGAACAGAATCGGATTGAGGCCCGCCTTGCCGAGGATCAGCTGCACGGCGTTGCCCGCGATGAGGAACCCGGCGGCGAAGGCCGCGAGACGCGCGGCAAAGGTCGCCCAGCCGCGCCGCGAGGTAAGCGCATCCAGCAGGGCAAGCGCCGAAAATGCGGCCACCATCATCACGCCGTGCGGCTTGATCAGGACCAGGCCGGCGGTCAGCACGCCCAGCGTGGCCGCATGGCGAACCGGCCATGGCCTATAGAAACGCGCCGTCAGCAAGATCATTGAGCCCAGGACGCCGACGTACCAACCTTCCGGAAGCGCCGTGAAGATGAAGCGATAGTAGGGGGAATCAGAGCCCCAGCAGCAGGAAGCCCCAGCCCCGAGCCTTCGGCAAATTCACGGCCTTGAAGGTGAACTAGATCCCCGCGAAATAGGCCGCCGCGCCCAGGACGCGCAGCCACGGCAAAGCATGCCGGGACAGGACATTGATCAGGTCGATGACCGCCAGAT
>JAYVDG010000308.1:0-5855 GCA_043749525.1 Phenylobacterium sp. | reverse complement strand
CGGTCTCCAGGCTGTCGGCGTAGCGGCCCTCGAGGCCGGCCTTGGTCACCAGCCGGTCCACCACGATGTCGATGTCGTGCTTGAACTTCTTGTCCAGGACCGGCGCGTCCTCGATGGGGAAGAACTCCCCGTCGATCTTCAGCCGCTGGAAGCCGGCCCGCTGCCACTCGGCGATCTCCTTGCGGTACTCGCCCTTGCGGCCGCGCACCACGGGCGCCAGCAGATAGAGCCGCTCGCCCTCGGGCAGGGCCACGAGCTTGTCGACCATCATGGAGACGGTCTGGCTCTCGATCGGCAGGCCGGTGGCCGGCGAATAGGGCACGCCGACGCGGGCCCACAGCAGGCGCATGTAGTCGTGGATCTCGGTGACCGTGCCCACCGTGGAGCGCGGGTTGCGGCTGGTGGTCTTCTGCTCGATGGAGATGGCCGGCGACAGGCCCTCGATCAGGTCCACGTCGGGCTTGGACATCAGCTCCAGGAACTGGCGCGCATAGGCCGACAGGCTCTCGACATAGCGCCGCTGCCCCTCGGCGTAGATGGTGTCGAAGGCCAGTGAGCTCTTGCCCGACCCCGACAGCCCGGTGATCACCACCAGTTCGCCGCGCGGGATATCGACGCTGACGTCTTTCAGATTGTGCTCACGCGCGCCGCGCACGCGGATGAAGTTCAGCTGTTCGGCCATGTTGTCCTGAAACGCTCTTCACCCGCCGGGGAGATCGGCGGGACCGCTTAATGTAGTGAACGGACTCACGGATAACATAGGAACAATCTGGGAACAAATGTCGCAAGACACCGGTTTCCGCGTCTCCGTGGTCGCCAGCGGAGTCTAACGCGCCAACTGCCAGAATCTGTCAGCAGGGATCAGCTTTCGCGACGTTCGTAGACCGGCTGCCGCTTTTCCAGGAAGGCGCGGACGCCTTCGCCGAAATCGTCATCCTGGGCGCAGAGGATCTGGTTGCGGTCCTCCATGGCGATCACCGCCTCCAGGTCGCCCGCGTCGATGGCGTGGTTCAGGGCCTCCTTGGTGAGGCGCAGGCCCAGCGGGGTGGCGTTGAGCATGTCCTTGGCGAAGGCGGTGCCTTCGGCCTCCAGGGCTTCGGGGGCGACGACCCGGCTGACCAGGCCCAGCTGATAGGCCCGCTCGGCCTCGATGAAGCGGCCGGTCAGCATGTATTCGGCGGCCACCGAACTGCCCACCATGCGTGGCAGGAAGTAGCTGACGCCGATATCGCAGGCCGACAGCCCGATACGGATGAAGGCCGCGTTCATGCGGGTGCGCGGGGTGGCGATGTGCACGTCCTACGCCAGCGCAAGGGCGAAGCCGCCGCCGCTGGCCGCCCCGTCCACGCAGGCGATGATCGGCTGCGGACAGCGGCGCATGGCGATGACGATCTCGCTGATCTGCCGCTGGCCGGTGAGGCTGGCGCCCACCGACCGCTTGCCGTCGTTGGCGCCGGAGCGCTCCTTCAGGTCGAGCCCTGCGCAGAAGGCGCCGCCGCGCCGCACAGCACCACGACGCAGACGTCGCGCCGCCAGTCGAGGCCGACGAAGAAGTCCCGCAGCTCCTCCACCAGCTTGCGGTTCAGGGCGTTCAGCCGCTCGGGCCGGTTCATGGTGGCCCAGATGACGTCGCCGTCGACGCGCAGGTCCAGGTGTTCGTAGGTCATCGGGTCTGTCCCCCATCCACAGGCAGCACGGCGCCGTGCACGAAGCTGGCCTGGGGGCTGAGCAGGAAGGCGGCGGCCGATCCGATCTCCTCGGGCTTGCCGAACCGCTTCATCGGCACCTCGCGCTCCAGCCAGCGGGTCCAGGCCGCCGCGCGCGGGCCCTGAGAGCGTTGCTCCCAGTCTCCGCCCGGGAAGACGATATTGCCCGGCGCGATCGCGTTGACCCGCACGCCGCTGGGGCCGGTGATCTTGGCCAGCTCCTTGGCCAGGTGGTTCATCGCCGCCTTGGCCGTGCCGTAGGTGAGCGGCGTCCCCAGCGCGCCGAGGCCCGCTATGGAGCTGATGAACAGGATCGCGCCCTCGCCGCGCGGGGCCATCATCCGGTAGGCGCCCCGCGCCAGCCGCCAGGCCGAGCCGAGGTTCTGCGAGAAGCCGGCGTCCCAGGTGTCGTCGTCCACCTCGGTTCCGGGCGGGCAGGGATGCAGGCCCACATTGGCCACGGCGCCGAAGATGGGGCCTAGCGCCGCCTCCGCCCCGGCCAGGGCCTTCTCGATCGTGGCGGTGTCGCGCATGTCGCCGGACATGGCCCACAGCTTGTCCTGGCCATACTGGGCCGCGAGCCGGACGCGGGTCTCCTCCAGGGCCTCGGCGCCGCGGGCGGTGATCGCCACCTTGGCCCCCTCCGCCAGGCAGGTCTCCACGATCCCCAGCCCGATACCGCGGCTGGCGCCGGCCACGAAGATGGTCTTGTCCTTGAGGCCCAGGTCCATGCGCGTCTCCCTTGCGGCCGGTCCAACGCCGGCCTTCGGGGTATCTGGACGCCCGGTCCCCGCGTCAGGCAAGGCCCCAGCTAGGGCTTGGCCGTCCGGCCGTCGGCGGCGGCCTTCAGGACTCGCAGAGCGTTGCCGCCCCAGACCTTGGCGACGTCCGCCTTGGAGTAGCCGGCGGCCATCAGGCGCTCGGTGATCCGGGGATAATAGGTGACGTCCTCCAGGCCCGCGATGCCGCCGCCGCCATCGAAGTCGCCGGACACGCCCACGTGGTCGATCCCGGCCACCTCGATCGCGTGCAGCATGTGCTTCATGTAGTCGTCGAGGTTGGCGCGGGGCATGGCCCACTTGGCGTCGATGGCCTTGCGGCCGTCCAGGAAGGTCTTGCGCTGCTCGGCCGTCATGTCGCGGCCGGTGGCGCCCACCGACTTCATCAGGTCGGCCATGGCGGCCTCGCGCTCGGGGATCTTCGGCGTCGGGACCATGTAGTTGGAAAAGGCGTTGATCTGGATCACCCCGCCCTTGGCGGCCAGGGCCTTGAGCCGCTTGTCGTCAATGTTGCGGGGGTTGTCGAAGACCGCGTCCAGGCCCGAGTGCGACAGGATGATCGGGGTGGTGGACAGCTCCAGCATCTGGTCCAGCACGTCGTCCGACGCATGGCTGGCGTCCAGCACGATGCCCAGCCGATTGGCCTCGGCGACGAAGGCTTTCCCCTTGGGGCTGAGGCCATGCCACTCCAAGCCCTTGGGGTCGGTGGAGGAGTCGCCCAGGTCGTTGTTGAGGAAGTGGATCGGCCCCATCATCCGCACGCCTAGCGTATAGAAGGTCTGCATCAGGGTGAGGTCGGCCTCCACCGGCTGGCTGTTCTCCATGCTCATGAAGACCACCTTCTTGCCGGCCGCCACGATCGGCGCGGCCTCCTCGGCCTTGGTGGCGAGCACGAATTGGGCGCCGTGCTTCGCCACCATCTCGTGGATCTCCACGGCCCGCAGCAGGGCCGCGTCGCGGGACTTGACGTCGCCTTCCGGGGTGCGGGGACCTTGCGGGGTGAAGATGGCGAAGAAGCCGCCATCGACCCCGCCGTCCATCATGCGCGGATAGTCCACCTGGCTGCCGTCGGTCTTGAACGAATGGCGGTCCATGATGTCCCAGCCGGGACGGTGGAAGTTGGCCGGGGTGTCGAAGTGGGTGTCCAGCACGATGGCCGCCTTGTGGGCCTCCTCGGCGGGGGTGGCCGCGAGCGCGGGCAGGGCGCAGGAGGCCAACAGGAACGCGAGCGGAACGGTCAAACGGTGCAAGGCGGCTCTCCCCAACTGATGGGGAGAGCGTTCGCCTATCCGCGCCTCAAGGCAAGGCTCAGCTGCGGTCGATGCGGGCGGCGAAGCAGCCGCGGCCCGCATAGTGGGCGTGCAGGTAGGCGGCCTGCGTGTTTTCGAACAGGCGGCCAATGAGGGCCTCGACCTCGGTCCCCGGAACCACGTCGGCGTCCAGCATCATGCCGGCCCCGTCGAAGGCGCGCAGGGCGATGGCCTTGCGGACCGTCAGCACCGGCGGGACCTCGTCTATGAAGGTCGCCGGGACTGTGGCGGCCTCGTTGACGAAGATGGCGTGCTGGCTGCGGTAGGGGGTCGCCGCCGGCTGGTGCTCGTAGTTCAGCAGCAGCAGGGTGTCGCCCAGCGCGGCGTCGGCCAGCAGCAGGCGGCAAGGGAAACCGACCGGCTTGTCGGCGGTCATGCGGACGATCTGGCGCTGCGCCAGCTCGGCGTCGGAGAGGGCGAAGAGCGGCTGGAAGGGTTCGACCGGAAGGCCGGACATCGTGAAGGCCATAGGGATTGCTCCTGGTTCAGAGGGCGTCGTGGAAGATGACGCCGAGGGTGTGGCGGGTCCCTGAGCGCAAGCGGCTGACGCCGTGGCGCATGGTCACCCGGTAGGCGCCGCGGGTCCCCTGGACGGGGCGGTGGTGGACGGCGAAGACCACGGCGTCGCCCTGCCTCAGGGGCACGACCTCGGCGCGGGACTGCATGCGAGGCCGTTGTTCCGTCAGGACAAATTCGCCGCCGGTGAAGTCGGTCCCGGGCGCCGACAGCAGGACGGCGACCTGCAGGAGGAAGACGTGCTCGCCGTAGAGGTCCTGGTGCAGGCAGTTGTAGTCGCCCGGCCCGTACTGGAGCAGCAGCGGGGTTGGGCGGACCTGGCCGGCGGCGTGGCAGCGGGCGAGGAAGTCCTTGAGTTGTAAGGGGTAGCGGACGGCGATGCCCATGGTCTCGTTCCAGCGGTTGGCGACGCCGACCAGCTGCGGATAGAGGGTCTCGCGCAGGGCTTGGACCGCGCCCAGCAGGGGGTAGCTGAAGTAGCGGTACTCGCCCTTGCCGAAGCCGTCGCGGGCCATGATCACCCGGCTGCGGAAGCCCTCCTCCTCACCGTAGAGGGCGGCCAGGTCGCGGCAGGCGGTGGGGGTCAGGAGGCCGGGCAGGACGGCGCAACCATAGGCGTCGAGGTCGGCGTCGAGGTGGAACATGTCGGTGGTCATGGATGGAGGAGTCGGGCCTTTCGGGCCGCCGCTCAACTGGGTGTTCGCAACACAGGTCCGGATTGCGCCAGCGGGGGGTGGGGCCTATCCTCTGGGTCTCAGAAGGAGCCTGACGACCATGCGCATGCCGACGGAACGCCGCCTCGTCCCGAACATCCATGCCCCCAAGGTCGCCCATGCCCGCCCATCTGACACTCGAGCGTCTTTCGTACGCAACGCCTGACGGTGTAAGCCTTTTCGACAATCTGAACCTCGCCTTCGGGGCCGAACGGACCGGCCTCGTGGGGCGCAACGGCGTGGGCAAGACCACGCTGTTGCGGCTGATCCTTGGCGAGTTGGCGCCGGCCGCCGGGTCGGTCGCCGTGAGGGGGAAGATCGGGGTGCTGCGCCAGGCGATGAGCCCGCCGGCGGGGGCCACGGTCGCCGACCTGCTGGGGGTGCGGGCCGACATTGACCGACAAGTGCGCATCGAGGAGTCACGGGGTCGCGAGGACGACTTCGCCAACGCCTTGTGGGACTTGGATTCTCGTGTCGAGAAGGCCTTGGCGGCGGTGGGCCTGGCCGGCCAACATGTGGACCGCGACGCCGCCACCATGAGCGGCGGGGAGGCGACGCGGCTGGCCCTGGCCGGCCTGCTGATCGCGCAGCCCGACCTGATCCTGATGGACGAACCCACCAACAATCTCGACGCCGAGGCCCTGGCGATGGTGGCGCGCGTGCTGCACGGCTGGAAGGGCGGGGCCATCGTGGTCAGCCACGACCGGGGGCTGCTGCGGGAGATGGACCGGATCGTCGAACTGTCGGGCCAGGGCGCCAAGATCTATGGCGGAAACTATGACCTGTACCTGGCCCGCAAGGCCGAGGAGGAGGCCGCGGCCGCGCAAGGGC
>JAYVDG010000307.1:0-5856 GCA_043749525.1 Phenylobacterium sp. | reverse complement strand
ACCGACTTGCCGGCTTGGTCGCGCAGGACGAAGGTCCCCTGGTCGGCGGCCTGGAAGGCCACCAGCGGCACGTGCTGGAAATAGGTCCCCTTGTCGCCGCCAGGCTGCAGACCCAGCTGCGCCATCTGCGACGCAGCATAGGCCTCAGCGATGTCGTAGCCGCGCGAACCGGCCTCCCGGCCCTCCAGCAGGTCGTCAGCCAGGAAGGTGACGTGGGCCTTGATGTTGTCGGCGCTCTTCTGAGCCTCGCCCGCGGAGGGCTCGGCGGCCCAGCCCTGTGTCGCCAAGATCGCCAGCGCGCACGCCGCCACCATCACCTTGCCCAGACTCATCGCCGCCTCCCTTGTTGTTGGTGTGAGCTTAGCGAGACACGGATCGATCTGGCATGGAGATCCCCGACGTCCGCGCGATTATCGCCGCCGGCCCGGGCGAAGCTTAGGGCCGCATGATAGGCTGCGCGCCATGGACACCACCCCCCTTCCCGTGCCTGAGGGCGCCGACCTGCTGACCGCCCGCGCCATCGTCCTGGGGGAGCGCATCGACACGGCGGGTCTGGAACGGCGCGACGCACTGTCGACCGCGCCCCTCTCCTTCCGGGTCGGCCAGGGCTTAGTGGTGGTGTTCCGCTATGGCGTGACCGTACTCATCGGGCTGGACCCCATCGCGGAAGATGAGGTGCTACGCGGCATCCGTCCGCGGGTGCAGGGCCACCTGGCGGTGCATGAGGAAGAGACCATCCGTCTGGCTGCCCGCGATGACCAGGACGAGGGGGTGCAGCCCGACGGCGTGGTGCGGATCGGGGCCCTGTCGCCGGACAAACTGCTGGTGGTGGCCGACGCGGTGGCCAAGAGCGCGGCCCTGGCCCACGACGAGCGTCAGGTGGCCCAGGTGTTCGACACCATCGAGCCCTGGGCGCGGTTTCTCGCCGAGCGGGGCCGCAGCCCCAGCGGCCGGCGCGCCATGGTGCGCCTGATCGGCTCGGCCCTGCTGGTGCAGCACCGGGTCGCCGAGCGGGTGGCGGTGCGCGAGAAGCCCGACATCCTCTGGGACCGCCCTGACCTGGAACGGCTCTATGCCCGGCTGGAGGACGAATACGAACTGGTGGAACGGGCAGAGACCCTGGGCCGCAAGCTGGACCTGATCGGCGACACCGTGACCGTCATGACCGACCTCATCGACACCGAGCGGTCCCTACGGCTTGAGGCCATCGTGGTGGGGCTGATCCTGCTGGAGGTGGCGCTCACCCTGTTCCAGATGCTGACGGGTGGGGTGCATTAGGGACTATCGACGCTCCCGGGCGTGGAAGATGCGGGTGACCAGCACTTCGGTCGGCAGGACACGATAACGGAGGACATAGCCATCCCGTCCATAGGCTACGGAAAGCTCCCTCAGGTTCGCTCGTAGAGACAGGCCTCGCTCGGGAAACTCACCAAGGGACTCGATCGCTTCCAGCATGGCGTCAGCCGCAGCGTGAGCGGCGCGGGGATTCTTGACGGTCAGAAAGTCGGCCAACCGATCGAGATCACGGTAGCCCGCGAGCGATACCCGGACGGAGATCACGAGGTCTTGGGAACACGCGCCAGCAGGGCTTGGCGGAAGTGCGCCACGGACTCGTCGACGGAATAGGACACGCCGGTGCGATCGTACTCTTCCGCGATGCGCAGATCCTCAGCGAAGTCATCCTCAGCGCCGAGCCCATCGGAGATCAGCGCCCGGGCGTGCTCATCCACCGAGCGCCCAGCCGCATCCGCCGCCGCCTTGAGGCGGCGGACGGTGTCATCGTCGAGTTTCAGGGTCAGTTCGCCGTCGGCCATGGGCTGATGCTCATACCGACGGCGGGACACGTCAACTGTCGAGGAAGCTGCGCAGCTTCCGCGAGCGGCTCGGGTGCTTCAGCTTGCGCAGCGCCTTGGCCTCGA
Organism: Phenylobacterium sp.; assembly: GCA_043749525.1. Lineage (GTDB taxonomy): Bacteria > Pseudomonadota > Alphaproteobacteria > Caulobacterales > Caulobacteraceae > Phenylobacterium. The sequence continues at coordinate 3,937 of JAYVDG010000307.1, read as the reverse complement.
TCTGACGGATACGTTCGCGGGTCACGCTGAACTGCTGGCCCACTTCCTCAAGGGTGTGGTCGGTGTTCATGCCGATGCCGAAGCGCATGCGCAGGACGCGTTCCTCGCGAGGCGTCAGGCTGGCCAGCACGCGGGTGGTGGTTTCCCGCAGGTTGGACTGGATGGCCGCGTCGATCGGCAGGATGGCGTTCTTGTCCTCGATGAAGTCGCCCAGGTGGCTGTCTTCCTCGTCCCCAATCGGGGTTTCCAGGCTGATCGGCTCCTTGGCGATCTTCAGGACCTTGCGGACCTTTTCGAGCGGCATGGCCAGCTTCTCGGCCAATTCCTCCGGCGTCGGCTCACGGCCGATCTCGTGCAGCATCTGGCGGCTGGTGCGGACGATCTTGTTGATCGTCTCGATCATGTGCACCGGGATGCGGATCGTGCGCGCCTGGTCGGCGATGGAGCGGGTGATCGCCTGACGGATCCACCAGGTGGCGTAGGTGGAGAACTTGTAGCCCCGGCGGTACTCGAACTTGTCGACCGCCTTCATCAGGCCGATGTTGCCTTCCTGAATGAGATCAAGGAATTGTAGGCCGCGATTCGTGTACTTCTTGGCGATGGAGATCACGAGGCGCAGGTTAGCCTCGACCATTTCCTTCTTAGCCTGACGAGCCTCGCGCTCGCCCTTCTGAACGGTCTGGACAATGCGGCGGTAGTCGTCGATCGGCACGCCGGTCTCGGTCGCGAGCGCGGCGATCTCATGGCGGATGTCGCCGATCTGGCTGGCGTCGTTCTCGACGAACTTGGTCCAGCGCACGCCCAACGGCTTGACCTGGTCACCCCAGGCGGGGTTCAGCTCCGAGCCGAAATAGGCCTTCAGGAACTCGGTGCGGCTGATCCCGTAGCTGTCGGCCAGGCGCAGCAGGCGGCCTTCAAGGCCCATCAGGCGCTTGTTGATCGCGTAGAGCTGCTCGACCAGGGCCTCGATGCGGTTGTTGTTCAGCTTCAGGGTCTTGAGGTGCAGCACGATCGCCAGACTGGCGGTCTCATAGGCCTTGCGGTCGGCGTCGGAGAGGTCTTCGCCCTTCAGGCGCTTGCCGACGAGCTTTTCCTGCAGGGCGCGGAAGGCGTCGAACTCGGAGGCGATGGCGTCCAGGGTCGCCATGACCCCTTCGCGCAGTTCGCCTTCCATGGCGCTGATCGTGGGACCCGCGCCATCGTCGAAGTCGTCGTCGTCGTCGCTCTCGCCCTTGGCCACGGCCTCGCCGTCGGCGGTGACCTCGGCTTCGGCCTCGGGGACTTCTTCTTCCTCGGGCGGCGCGTTGGCCAGGGCCTCGGCGGCGGCGGCGGCGTTGATGCCGTTATAGGTGAGGTCGAGGTCGATGACCTCGCGCAGCAGGATGCGGCCGGTGCCCAGTTCCTCACGCCACACCATGATGGCTTCGAAGGTGAGCGCGCTTTCGCACAGCCCGCGGATCATGGTGTCGCGGCCGGCCTCGATCCGCTTGGCGATGGCGATTTCGCCCTCGCGCGACAGCAGTTCCACCGAGCCCATTTCGCGCAGGTACATGCGCACGGGGTCGTCGGTGCGGTCGTAGGCGGCTTCCTTCGGGGTCTCGACGACCGCGGTCTCCTCGCGGACCGCGACCTCGCCGCCCTCAGCGTCTTCCTCGGCCTCGACGACGTTGACGCCCATCTCCGACAGCATGGCCAGGGTGTCTTCGATGGCCTCGGAGGTGACTTCCTCGCTCGGCAGCACCTTGTTCAGCTCGTCCATGGTGACGTAGCCGCGGGCCTTGGCCTGCTTGATGAACTTCTTGACGCCGGCATCGGTCAGGTCGAGCAGAGGCCCGTCGCCGCCAGTGGTTTCGGTCGGTTCAGCTTCAGCCGTCGTCGTGCTCATCTAGGTCTCCGATTCAGCCGCGAACCCCCTGCAAGGGTCGGGCCGAAGATGGTGAATGGCGGTCAAAACTGGATCGCACCCAAGTACGACCCATCATCCGCCCTAATCGTTCCATTCTCTGATCGCGCGTTTCAGTGCGTCGCGTTCACCCTTCAGGCGCTCGAGGACCTCCATATCGGATCGACCGCGAAGGTTACCCTTGGCGGATCCAATAGCCTCGTCGAGCGCCGCCAACCTGGAAAGGCGGGCGAAGGCCTGCGACCACTGCGATCTAGCGGCTTCGAGGGAGACATCCGATTTCATGAAGGGCGCGCCCGCTTGCGATGCGGCCCGGTCGATGTCTGTCAGTAGCGCGTTAAACCCGCAGGATGCGAGATGGCGTGTCAGGGTGGCAGAGTCAAGATGTTCGGCGTCCAGACGCAGGCGGATGATTTCCTTCGCCAATTCCGAAAGGACCGGATCGCCGAAGCCCTTGGCGGTAAAGGACTCCTCCAGATGGTCGTCGAGAATCGCTGGATCGTTGATGGCGTATTGGGTGAGCGCGGCCAGGATCGGATCGAGCCGGGAGCCTTGAGCCACCATGGTTCGCGTTTGCGCCAAGGCCGATTGCGGGCGCATGGCCTCGTCCTCGGGTTTCCAGAACCGCCCCTTGGTGTAGGGCCGGCGCGCCTGCTGCGGTTGGAAGGCCTGCTGGGGCTGCCGGCCGAAAGCCGCGTCAAACCGCCGCAGCAATTCCTCGCGATAGGCCTGCTGCAGGTCCTTGTCGACGATGGTGGCCGCGATCTGGCGCAGGCGGCCCTTGAAGCCAGCCTTGCGCTCCGGCGTATCCAGGTTCTCCGCATCGCGCTCGCGGGCGAACAGGGCGTCGACGAAGGGGATGGTGTCGGCCAGCTGGCCGCGCAGCGCGGCCGGCCCCTGCTCGCGTAGCACCTCGTCGGGGTCCTTGCCGCCTTCGACCACCGCGAACTGGAAGCTCTTGCCGGGCTTCAGGATCGGCAGGGCGCGGTCGATGGCGCGGCTCACCGCCTGGATGCCCGCCCGGTCGCCGTCGAAACAGAGGGTCGGTTCGGCGTGGTGGCGCCACAGCAGCTCCATCTGCTCTTCGGTCAGGGCCGTGCCCATGGGCGCCACGGCGGCGATGCCAGCGCGCTGGCAGGCGATGGCGTCCATATAGCCTTCGACCACCGCCAGGGGCGGCGTCTCGCCCGAGGGGGCGGCGGCCAGGATCTTGCGGCTCTCGGCCAGGCCGTAGAGCAGGCTGCCCTTGTGGAAGAGCGAGGTCTCCGGCCCGTTCAGGTACTTGGCGCGAGCCTGCGGATCCATGGCCCGGCCGCCGAAGGAGACCACCCGGCCCCGGGGGTCGGTGATGGGGAAGATGATGCGGTCGCGGAAACGGTCATAGGGCGCGCCATTGTCCTCCGGCGCGATCAGCATGCCGGTCTCCACCAGCTCGCCGGGATGGGCGCCCTTGGCGATCAGATAGTCCTTCAGAGCCGTGCGGCCGCTCGGTGAAAAGCCCAGCCGGAAGCGGGCCCACTCCCTCTCCGGCAGGCCCCGGCGTTCCAGGTAGTCGCGGGCGGCCTTGCCCACCGGCCGTCGCAGCTCGGCCTCGAACCACTGGGCGGCCAGTTCCAGCCAGTCGGACAGGCCCTGGCGCTGCTTCTCCTGCTCAGCCGCGCGGGGATCGACGGCGGGCAGCGGCACGCCGGCCTCGGCGGCAAGCCGCTCGACGGCCTCCACGAAGGTCAGCCGCTCGGTCTCCTGCAGGAAGCTGATCAGGTCGCCGGTTTTGCCCGAGGAGAAGTCGAAGAACTGTCCCTTGTCGTCGTTCACGTAGAAGGAGGGCGTCTTCTCCTTGGTGAAGGGCGACAGGCCGACATACTCGCGCCCCTGCTTCCGCAGCTTCACCGTCTTGCCGATGACATCGGACGGGCGAAGGCGGGACTTGATCTCGTCGAGGAAGCGTTCGTCGAAGCGCACGCGCCATCATACGGGATCAGACCGGCGACTGTCTCACTCCCGGTTCGCCAGCCGGACTCAGGCGCGATCCTT
>JAYVDG010000306.1:0-5856 GCA_043749525.1 Phenylobacterium sp. | reverse complement strand
CTCAATCTGGATGAGGTGATCCGCATCGTCCGCTACGAGGACGAACCCAAGGCCAAGCTGATCGCGGCCTTCGAGCTGTCCGACATCCAGGCCGACGCCATCCTCAACACCCGGCTGCGCCAGTTGGCCCGGCTGGAGGAGATGGAGCTGCGCCGCGAGCATGCCGAACTGGCCGAGGAACGCGACGGCCTGGTGAAGATGCTGGCCGACGACAAGCAGCAGTGGAAGCTCGTGGGGGTGGGCCTGAAGGACGTGCGTGCGATCCTCGGCCCCGACACCACCCTGGGCCGCCGCCGCTCGACCTTCGATGTCGCTCCGGTCTGGGACGCCGAGGCGGCCATGGAGGCGATGATCGTGCGCGAGCCGATCACTGTGATCCTGTCGGACCGCGGCTGGATCCGCGCCGCCAAGGGCCGGGTGGAGGACCCCTCAGAACTGAAGTTCAAGGAAGGCGACAAGCTCGGCTTCCTGGTCTCCGCCGAGACCACCGACAAGCTGCTGATCTTCGCCTCCGACGGCCGCTTCTTCACGGTCGGCTGCGACAAGCTCCCCTCGGCGCGCGGTCACGGCGAGCCCCTGCGGCTGATGCTGGACCTCGACGACAAGACCGACATCATCGACCTCTTCCCCTTCAAGGCCGGCGCCAAGCGGGTCATCGCCTCCAAGGAGGGCTACGGCTTCGTCATGCCGGAGGAGGAGGCCATCTCCGCCCGCCGCGCCGGCAAGCAGGTGCTGAACGTCGGCGCCAAGGGCGCGGCCTTCGCCAAGCCGGCGACGGGCGACCACCTGGGCGTCATCGGCGATAACGGCAAGATCCTGATCTTCCCCCTGACCGAACTGCCGGAGATGCCGCGCGGCAAGGGCGTGAAGCTGCAGACCTACCGCGAGGGCGGCCTGCGCGACGCCATCGTCTTCAACGAGGCCGACGGCGCCACCTGGATCGACGGCGCCGGCCGGACGCGAGTGTGGGCCGAGTGGAATGACTGGCTCGCGCGGCGCGCCGCCGCCGGCAAGCTGGCCCCCAAGGGCTTCCCGACCAGCAAGCGGTTCAAGCCGAAATAGCCGCCCACACTGCCGAAGGTCATGCCGTGAGCTACCTGTTTGGCTGGAGGGAGCCGTGGCGCAATCAGTTTGATTGACGTCACGCCAATTTCCGGTTCACGCTCACGCTTATCCGACCAGCGGGGGCGAAGTGGTCTTCAATTCCTTACTATTCTTCGCATTCTTCGCTGTTGTACTGGCGTTGCACTCTTCCCCGCTGCCGTGGCGCGTGAAGAAGACGAACCTGCTGGTCGCCAGCTACCTGTTCTATGCGGCCTGGAACCCGCCGTTCGTGATCCTGCTGTGGGTCTCGACGGTGGTGGATTGGTTCGCGGCACAGGCGCTGGTGAAGTCCGAAAAGCCCTGGGCTCGGCGCGCCTGGATGCTGATCTCGGTGATCGCCAATCTCGGCATGCTCGGCTTCTTCAAATACGGCCAGTTCCTGGTGGACAGCTTCGCCGCCGTCGCCGCCCTGGCGGGGGTGCACTACGTAGCGCCCAAGTACGACATCATCCTGCCGATCGGGATCTCGTTCTACACCTTCGCCACCATGTCCTACACGCTGGACATCTATTTGCGACGCGCCAAGCCGGCCACCAACTTCCTAGACTACGCCCTGTTCGTGACCTTCTTCCCGCACCTGGTGGCGGGGCCGATCATGCGACCCACCGAGTTGGTGCCGCAGTTCGCCGAGCCCCGGAGAGCCACGCCGGACCAGTTCCGCTTCGGCCCGGCCCTGATGACCCTGGGCCTATTCCAGAAGGTGGTGCTGGCCGATGGGTTCCTCGGACCAGCGGTCGAGCAGGTCTATGACGCCCATGACAAGGCTCCGGGCATCCTGGACGCCTGGGTGTCGACCTTGGCCTTCAGCGGCCAAATCTTCTGCGATTTTGCGGGCTACTCCACCACCGCCATTGGGGTGGCGCTGTGCCTGGGCTTCGCCATGCCCGACAACTTCCGCTTTCCATACGCCGCCGTGGGCTTCTCTGACTTCTGGCGCCGATGGCACATCACGCTGTCCGCATGGCTCCGCGACTATGTCTACATCCCCCTGGGCGGCAATCGGCACGGGGAAGCGCGCACCTATGCGGCCCTGATGGGCACCATGCTGATCGGTGGGCTCTGGCACGGCGCCAACTGGACCTTCGTGGTCTGGGGCGGACTTCACGGGCTCTATCTGGCGGTGGAGCGGCTGCTGCGCGGCGCGTTTCGCAACTATCGCCCCGGCCCGGCGGCTATGGTGTTGTTCGGCCTGATCACCTACGCCCTGGTGAACGTCGCTTGGGTGTTCTTCCGCGCCAAGACCTTCGAGGGCGCCTGGCTGGTGCTGAAGGGCATGCTCGGCATGAACGCCAAGACCGAGCCCATGCTCGCCGCCGCCTATCTGGTCAGCACCGGCGTGATCCTCACCGGCATCGTCGGCGCCCACTGGTACATGCGCAACCGCACCCTGGAGCACGTGGTCTCGCGCACCCATCCCGCCGTCCTGGCCGCCGCCTGGACCCTCATGGCCGTGGCCGTCATCACCGAGCACGGGACGGGCAATGCCTTCATCTACTTCGCCTTCTGATCCGCACGAACATCGCGCCGCGCCGCAGCCCGGGCTGCGACTGACCGCATCCGACCGCCCGGGCGTGGCTCAGCCCGTGCCCGAACGCGACATCCCCAGGCGACCGTGGCGCGCCATCGCTCTCGCCGTTCTGGTGATGACTGCGGCGCTGACGGGGCTCTGGGAATGGCAGATGCGGCAACTGGGGATCACGCCCGGCCACTTGGCGGACGGAGCTTCGGCCTGGGCCGAGCAGCGGCGGCGCATCGACAGCGGCCCGGCGCCGGTGGTGATCGTCGGCGACAGCCGCATCCTGTTCGACACCGACTTCGATCGGTTCCAGAAGCTCACTGGAGAGCGGCCCATCCAGCTTGCATTGCAGGGAACTAACGCCCGCCCGTTTCTCGAAGACCTGGCTGACGACCCGAAGTTCAAGGGGCTGGTCATCGTGGGCATCAAGGAGCTGTCCTATTTCCGCAAGGAGACCGGGCTAAACGCCGCCGCCCTGAAACACGGGAAGTGGGAGTCGCCCGCCGATCGGGGCTCCTTCATGATCCGGCGCGAGCTCGCCCGCCACTTGGCCCTGCTGGACGGTGATTACCGGCTATCGAATATCCTGCTGCGGCTGGACCCGGGCTTGAGGCCGGGCCTGCCGCCGCCCCTTGTCCTGCCTTGGAAGCTGGAGGAGATGTACGACGAACGGCGCACGCACATCTGGACGCGGATCGAACACGACGATCGAATGCGTCGGGAGGCCTCGGCCGTTTGGATGGGCCTTATGGCCCACCGCCCGCCAGTTTCCTCCGAGGTGATCGGTTTCACCCAAGCCCGGACCCGCGACGCTGTGGCCAAGATCCGCGCTCGGGGCGGCGAGGTGGTGTTCGTGCGGCCGCCCTCAATCTCGCCATCGCTGGATCGCGAGGAGGTCCTCATCCCACGGGGCAAGGGCTGGGACCCGCTCCTGAAGGCCGCCAATGTACAGGGGGTCCATTTCGCTGATATCGCGGGCGGCCGGGGGCTGATTGTCCCGGAGCTGTCGCACCTCAGCACGGCCTGCGCCACGGTGTTCACCGACGCTTATGTTCGGGCCCTGGCGGGCATTACTCCGCGCCTGCCGCTCCGCGCCGATGCCCCGCCGCCTCTCCGGGCCGAGGACTGCGGCGGGCACACTCCGACAGAGTGATCATCGGCGGGCAGGTCGGCGCCTCACCTTGACTTTCGACCCCCCTCATGCGCCCTTCCGCGCCTTGATTTTCTAGAGCTTTGGCGACCATGCATCCCCACCGTTCCCATACCTGCGGCGCCCTCCGGTCGACGGACACCGGCCAGACTGTGCGCCTGTCCGGCTGGATCCATCGCAAGCGCGACCACGGCGGGCTGATGTTCATCGACCTCCGTGACCACTACGGCCTGACCCAGCTGGTGATCAGCCCCGAGAACCCCGGCTTCGACCGCGTCGAGCGCCTGCGCGCCGAGAGCGTGATCCGGGTGGACGGCGTGGTCCTGGCCCGCTCGGCTGACACCATCAACGCCAACCTGCCCACCGGCGGGGTCGAGATCCGCGTGTCGTCCATCGACGTGATCTCCGAAGCCGCCGAGCTGCCGCTGCCGGTGTTCGGCGAGCCCGACTATCCCGAAGAGATCCGGCTGAAGCACCGCTATCTCGACCTGCGCCGCGAGACCCTGCACAAGAACATCGTCCTGCGCTCCAAGGTCATCCACTCGATCCGCAACCGCATGATCGGCCAGGGCTTCCTGGAGTATCAGACCCCGATCCTGACGGCCTCGTCGCCGGAAGGCGCGCGCGACTTCCTGGTGCCCTCGCGCCTGCACCCGTCCAAGTTCTATGCGCTTCCCCAGGCGCCTCAGCAGTTCAAGCAGCTGCTGATGGTGGCCGGCTTTGACCGCTACTTCCAGATCGCCCCTTGCTTCCGCGACGAGGACCTGCGCGCCGACCGCAGCCTGGAATTCTACCAGCTCGACGTGGAGATGAGCTTTGTCACCCAGGACGACGTTTTCGCCGCCATCGAGCCGGTGATGCACGGGGTCTTCGAGGAGTTCGCCGACGGCAAGAGCGTCACGCCCTATCCGTTCCCGCGCATCCCCTACCGCGACTCGATCGCCTGGTACGGCTCCGACAAGCCCGACTTGCGCAACCCCATCAAGATGGCCGACGTCTCCGAGCGCTTCCGCGGCGGCGGCTTTGGCCTGTTCGCCCGCATCCTGGAAGACGCCAAGAACGCCGTCTGGGCGATCCCGGCCCCCAAGGGCGGCAGCCGCGCCTTCTGCGACCGCATGAACTCCTGGGCGCAGGGCGAGGGCCAGCCGGGCCTGGGCTACATTTTCTGGAGCGAGGACCAGGGCACCTGGGGCGGCCCGATCGCCAAGAACCTCGGCGCCGAGGCCACCGACGTCCTGATGAAGGAGGTCGGCATGGGGCAGGGGGACGCGGCCTTCTTCGTCGCCGGGGATCCCAAGACCTTCTACAAGTTCGCCGGCTTGGCCCGCACCAAGGTCGGGACCGATCTGAAGCTGATCGACGAGGACCGCTTCGAGTTCGTCTGGATCGTCGACTTCCCGATGTTCGAGATGAACGAGGAGTCGAACCACGTCGACTTCTCGCATAACCCCTTCTCCATGCCGCAGGGCGAGCTGGAGGCCCTGGAGACCCAGGATCCCTTGGACATCCTGGCCTACCAGTACGACATCGTCTGCAACGGCTATGAGCTGTGCTCGGGCGCGGTGCGGAACCACCGTCCCGACGTGATGCTGAAGGCCTTTGATATCGCCGGCTACGGCCCCGAGGTGGTCGAGGAGCAGTTCGGCGGCATGCTGAACGCCTTCCGCCATGGTGCGCCGCCGCACGGTGGCCTGGCTCCCGGCATCGACCGCATCGTCATGCTGCTGGCCGGCCAGACGGCCATCCGCGAGGTCATCGCCTTCCCGCTGAACCAGCAGGGCCAGGACCTGTTGATGAACGCGCCGTCGGAAGTCGACGAAAAGCAGCTCAAGGAACTGCACATCCGCCTGGCCCCGCCGATCAAGGTCTAGGAGCTGTGGACTCTAGGGATTCCCGATTCGCCCGAAGCGTGATTCAAGACTTCTCTTTGGGAGGTTGTCTTGGGCGTGATGGATCGTCTGGTGCTGAGCCTCGCCCCTCTGGCTTCTATCAGGGCCCTGACCGCGTCGCCCTTATGGGCGGGCAGGTTGTCCATCACCACGATGTCGCCCGGACTGAGGGTGGGACCGAGCACCTTGTCTATGTA
>JAYVDG010000305.1:0-5857 GCA_043749525.1 Phenylobacterium sp. | reverse complement strand
GCCATCGCCATCGCCAGGAGGATCGTCGTCGCCGCAAACAGCATCCTCAAAGCCAACCAGCCCTGGCAGAAGACCGCTTGACCCAACACAGTCGCCGGGACAAGCCCGGGGATGACGAACTTTGAGGTAGGGGGCCTTACGCCGCCTGGAACAGCCCCATTTCTTCCTGCATCGCGCGCGCCACGTGCGGCCTTGCGGTCACGCGGGCGTAGTAGGCGGCGACGGAGGGCCAAGCCTTGAGGTCGATGCCCACGAACTGGGCCCAGTTCAGCACGGCGGTGAGGTAGGCGTCGGCGACGCTGAAGCGGTCCAGCAGGTAGTCGCGGCCTTGCAGATGGGCGTCGAGATAGGCCAGGCCGCTGGTGGCGGCCTCGCGGGCATAGGTCTTGGCGCCGTCATTGGCCTTGGGGCTCAACAGGGGCGTGAACACCGTCTTGTGCAGCTCCGATCCGATGAAGCTCAGCCATTGGGCCAGGCGCGAGCGCTCGATGCCGCCCGCCGGCGCCAGGTTCGCCGCGGGGAACTGGTCGGCGAGGAAGGGCAGGATGGCGGCGTTCTCGGTGAGGATGTCGCCGGCGGGGGTGCGCAGGGCGGGGACCATGCCCTTGGCGTTGATGGCGCGGTAGTCCGCCCCGTCGACGGTCTTCTGGGTCTTGGTGTCCACTTGGCGCAGAGCGATGGAGCCCTCCGCGCCGGCCGCATAGACGGTGATGCGCGAGGCGAGCGAGCAGGCGAGGGGCGAGAAATACAGGTCCATGACGTCCTCCGGTCGGTTGAGTTACATACCGTCCGATACAAAATAAAAGGCGTCAATTGTTTTGTGCGGATCGGTACGAATATGCCTCGCGCGACGGGAGAAATCCTCAACCGCAGGCGGGTCGAAATACCCGCTGGCGCCAGGCATTAAAGTCCTTAACGGTAGTAAATTAATCGCCTCGGAGATTTGATTCGAAGTGGTACGGAACCAACCTCGTCCTCGCGGCCGGCCGCGCAGCTATGATCCCGCCGTGGCGCTGGATCAGGCACGCGCCGCCTTCTGGAACACCGGTTATGCGGCCACCTCCCTCGACGACCTGTCGGCCGCCACCGGCCTGAACCGGCCCAGCCTCTACGGGGCGTTCGGGGACAAGAAGGCCATGTATATCAAGGCCTTGGAGAAATCTCGGGCCGAGATCAACGCTGGGCTTGCGGCGGCGATGGCGTCCGAAGATCACCTGAGGGTCGCGCTGACCCGGGTCTATGAGGCCTCGGCCGCGATCTATATGCGCGGCGACGGCGGGCCGCGCGGCTGCTTCCTGATCGGCACGGCGGTGACCGAGGCGGTGGACGATCCCGACATCCGCGCCGTCCTGGCCGTGGCCCTGGTCGAGATCGACGCGGCCTTCGAGGCGCGGATTTCGCGCGCCATGGAGGTGGGCAACCTGCCCGGCTCCAGCGACGCGGCCGGGATGGCGCGGGTGGCCACCGGGGTGCTGAACGGCATGGCCGTCCGCGCCCGGGCCGGCGGCGACCTGGCGACCCTGCGAGCCATGGGCGCCTCGGTGGTGGACCTGATCTGCGGCCGGGCGGGGCGGTAATCTTAGCCGCTCATCCGATTGATCGTCATGGCCGGGCTTGTCCCGGCCACCCATGATCTCCGAACTTCAGCAAGCTGACTTGGCGCGGGCCGCGCGATCTGCGGAGATGCGGAGATCATGGGTTCCCGGGACAAGCCCGGGGATGACGGTGGGGGATAGCGCCACTATGACTGCGCCCGAACGCGCCCATCCTCATGCGGCGCCCGAGGAACACACCATGAAGCTCTATTCCGCTGAACTCTCGCCCTTCGCCTCGCGTCCGCGCGTGGCGATCTACGCCAAGAACCTGCCCGTCGAGATCATGGCCCACCCCGGGGACCTGAAGAGCGCCGAGTACCTGGCGATCAATCCCATGGGCAAGCTGCCGGCCCTGGTGCTGGACGACGGCACGGTGATCCCGGAGAGCGACACCATCGTCGAATACCTGGCCGACGCTTTTCCGGAGGCGAAGCTGCGGGCCACCAAGCCCGCCGATATCGCGCGCGGCCGGCTGATCGCCCGGGTGGCGGAACTCTATGTGATGGCCTCGGGCGGCGCGCTTTTTGGTCAGATGAATCCCGCCACGCGTGATCAGGCCGTGGTCGACGACGCCTTCGTGAAGCTGGAAAGCGGCCTGGAGCACCTCAACGTCTTCATGACGCAGGACAAGTACGCGGTGGGCGATGAGATCACCACGGCCGACTGCGCCCTGGTCCCCATGCTGATGTTCGTGGGCGTGTTCGGCATGGTGTTCGGCAAGGGCGACCTGCTGGCCAAGCACACCAAGGTCGCCGCCTACTGGGGCCGGGTGCAGCAGGAGCCGGGCGCCGCTAAGGTGCTGGCCGAAATGCAGGCCGCATTGGCCGCTCGCCGCGCGGGCTGAGCCGTCGTCCCCGCGCAGTCAAGCTTTGACCCGCGGCAGGTTGTTTCAGGGCGCCGGCCTCTGTAGGTTGGCGCCCTTCATTCAAAAGCCCCAGCGCCGCAAGGACACGCCGCCCCTATGAGCGACGAAAAACGCACCTTCACCGATGAGGAAGCCCTCAGCTTCCACAAGTACCCGACGCCCGGGAAGATCGCGATCGTCGCCACCAAGCCGATGGCGACCCAGCGCGACCTCAGCCTGGCCTATTCGCCCGGCGTCGCGGTGCCGGTGCTGGCCATCGCCGAGAATCCCGAGCTGGCCTACGACTATACGTCCAAGGGCAATCTGGTGGCGGTGATATCCAACGGCACGGCGATCCTGGGCCTGGGCAATCTGGGGGCGTTGGCCGCCAAGCCGGTGATGGAGGGCAAGAGCGTGCTCTTCAAGCGCTTCGCCGACGTGGACTCCATCGACATCGAGGTCTCGGCCACCGATCCGGACGAGGTCATCACGGTGATCAAGAACATCGGCGTGACCTTCGGCGGCATCAATCTTGAGGACATCAAGAGTCCCGAGTGCTTCCGCATCGAGACCGAGCTGCAGGAACTGCTGGATATTCCGGTGTTCCACGACGACCAGCACGGCACGGCGATCATCTCCTGCGCGGGCCTGATCAACGCCTGCCACATCACTGGCCGCGACCTGAAGGACGTGAAGGTGGTGCTGTGTGGGGCCGGCGCGGCGGGGATCGCCAGCCTGGACCTGATGAAGGCCATGGGCGTGCGCAGCGAGAACTGCATCGCCGTCGACAATACCGGGGTGATCTATCGTGGCCGCACCGCGGGCATGAACCAGTGGAAGTCGGCCCACGCCGTCGACACCGACGCCCGGACGCTCGCCGAGGCCCTGGTGGGCGCGGACGTCTTCCTGGGCCTGTCGGCCAAGGGCGTGCTGACCCAAGAGATGATCATGAAGATGGCGCCCAATCCGCTGATCTTCGCCATGGCCAATCCCGATCCCGAGATCCTGCCCGAGGAGGTGCACGCCGTGCGCCCCGACGCCATCGTCGGCACCGGGCGCAGCGACTATCCCAACCAGGTCAACAACGTCCTGGGCTTCCCCTACATCTTCCGCGGCGCCATGGACGTGCGCGCCCGCCGGGTGAACCTGGAGATGAAGATCGCCTGCGCCAATGCGCTGGCCCAGCTCGCCCGCGAAGACGTTCCCGACGAAGTCGCCGCCGCCTATCACGGCGAGCAGCTAAAGTTCGGCCCGCAGTACATCATCCCCTCGCCCTTCGACCCCCGGCTGATCTGGTACATCCCGCCCTTCGTGGCCCAGGCGGCCATGGACACCGGTGTCGCCCGCAAGCCCATCGAGGACATGGACGCCTACCGGGCCTCCCTGGCCCAGCGGCTCGACCCCACGGCGGCCTTCCTGCAGAAGCTGCAGGGGACGGTTCAGGCGGCGCCCAAGAAGCGCATCGTCTTCGCCGAGGGCGAGGAGCCCAGCGTGATCCGCGCGGCCTACGCCTTCGAGAGCGCCGGCCTCGGCCACGCCGTGCTGGTGGGCCGTGAGGACCTGGTCCGTGAGAACATGACCCTGGCCGGTCTCGACCCCGACGTCGTGAAGCTGGAGATCATCAACGCCCGGCTGTCGGACAAGAACCCGCAATATGTGGAGTACCTCTACAGCCGCCTGGCGCGGCAGGGCTTCCTGAAGCGCGACGTGCAGCGGCTGATCAATCAGGACCGCAACTCCTTCGCCGCCTCCATGGTAGCGCTGGGCCACGCCGACGGCCTGGTCACCGGTGTCACCCGCTCCTACGACCAGGTGCTGGAGGAGGTGCTGCAGGTGATCGACCCGCTGCCGGACGGCCGGGTCATGGGCATGAGCGTGGTGCTGGCCAAGGGCCACACACTGTTCATCGCCGACACCAACGTCACCGAGATGCCCGAGGCCGACGAACTGGTGGAGATCGCGATGCAGGCGGCCCGCACGGTGGCCACCCTGGGCTACACCGCGCGCCTGGCCTTCATGTCCTATTCCACCTTCGGCAACCCCATGGGGGTGCGCAGCGAGAAGGTGCGCGACGCTGTGGCCATGCTCGACGAGATGGACGTGGACTTCGAGTACGAGGGCGAGATGCCGCCGGAACTGGCGCTGGATCCGGAAAAGCGGGTCAACTACCCGTTCATGCGCCTGACCGGGCCCGCCAATGTGCTGATCATGCCGGCCATCCACTCGGCCGCCATCTCCACCCAGCTGGTCCAGGCGGTGGGCGGGGCGACGGTGATCGGGCCGCTGCTGTTGGGCCTGTCGAAGTCGGTGCAGATCTGCCCGCTCTCGGCCTCGGTCAGCCGCATCCTGCAGATGGCCACCGTGGCCGCCTATGAGCAGGACCTGGTGGAGGCTCAGACCTGATGCGTCGGGCCGGCCTCACGAACTAAGCGGGTCGCGCGCCGTTGGGTGGGTGGCGATCCGTCGTCTCTCACCCGCTCTAAGGATTGCGCGCCATGGCCGGGACGATCGGCATTGATTTCGGCACCACCAACACGGTGGTGGCCCTGGCCGGCGAGCGCGGCCCCGCGACCCTGGTCAACTTCCCGGCGCCGGAGGGGGAGCTGTTCGCCTTCCGCTCGGCGATCAGCTTCCATGCCCCGGCCGAGCGTCCCAACGACCGCACGGTGGAGGCCGGGCCCTGGGCCATCGACGCCTATGTCGAGGACCCGCTGGAGACCCGTTTCATCCAGTCCTTCAAGAGCTTCGCGGCCTCGGAGAGCTTCACCGAGACCCAGATCCTCGGGCGGCGCTATCAGTTCGAGGACCTGCTCTCGACCTTCCTACTGAAGCTACGCGACCATGCGGGTTCAGGCTTGGCGGACATGCCCGACCGCGTGATCGTCGGACGGCCGGTGACCTTCGCCGGCGGGGCGCCCAATCCGGAGCTGGCCCTGCGCCGCTACGAGACGGCCTTCGCGCGGCTGGGGTTCAAGGACATCCTCTACGCCTACGAGCCGGTGGGCGCGGCCTTCTTCTTCGCCCGCGAGCTGAAGGCGGACGCCACGGTGCTGGTCGGCGACTTCGGCGGCGGCACCAGCGACTTCTCGATCATCCGCTTCAGCCGCGAAGGCGGCGAGATCCAGTCCACGCCCCTGGGACGCTCAGGCGTGGGGGTGGCGGGCGACGCCTTCGACTACCGGATCATCGACCACCTGGTGTCGCCGGAGCTTGGCAAGGGGTCGAGCTACACCTCGTTCGGCAAGACCCTGCCGATCCCCAATCGCTACTATTCCACCTTCGCCCGCTGGGACCAGCTGGCTCTGATGCGGGCCAGCCGCGACATGCGCGAGATCCGCAAGCTGGTGCGCGAGGCGGTCGAGCCCGACAAGATCGCCCGGCTGGTGGAGACCCTGGACGAGAACTACGGCTACCTGCT
>JAYVDG010000304.1:0-2026 GCA_043749525.1 Phenylobacterium sp. | reverse complement strand
ATACCGCCGAAGCTGATGCCCAGCGCGCCGGCGATGAAGCCGCCCAGCAGGGCGCCCACCAAGCCGACGATCATGTTGGTGAGCAGGCCGTGCTTGCGGCCCATGAGTTGTTCCGCGATCCAGCCGGCCAAGATGCCGATGATGATCGCGCCGAGAATTCCTACGCCGTTCATTGTGTTAGCCCTCTCTGATGTCCTGACCGGGTGGGAACGCGGGTCAGCGGCCAAGGTTCAGATCGACTTGCATCGGCGTGCGCCAGATGAGAGGCGAGGCGCATGAATGACACCCAAGCCCTGGTCGGCCTGTGGCGGCGCATCCGCCGTCGCATCGCCAACACCAGCCTAAGCCTCGACACCATCACGGACGGCCAGGTCGAGTTGACCGCCGTCGAGGCCGATCTGCCGGCCCATCTGTGGGCCTATCGTGAGGTGCTGGGGCCGTGGTTGGCTTCGGCCGCGGCGGCGGGCGACCTCGCCGACCAGCTGGTCCGCTGGCTGCACCGCCACAACCAGTTCCTGTACGCGACGGCGCAGACCCGCGCGGAACTGGGCCAGGTCTATGCCCAGGCCCTGTCCGACACCGCCGAGCTGCTGGCCGAGGCGCGGTCGCAGGACGAGATCACGGCCGGCCTGCCCGAGCTGTTCGCCGAGCATCACCAGCGTCTGGCCCTGGCCCTGAAGGTGGCCTTCGGCGCGCGGCTGCATGACACGGTGCAGGCGGAATATTCTCCGGCCCTGCAGATTGCGGTGCTGGGCCTGGACCGCGTCGAGACCCCCGTGCTCGATGTCGGCTGCGGGGCCAGCGCCGCCTTGGTGGACTATCTGCGCGACGCCGGGATCGAGGGCGTCGGCATGGACCGCGACGCCCAGGCGCCGGGGGTGGTCCAGGCCGACTGGCTGACCCAGGACTATGGGCGGGGGATCTGGGGGACGGTGATCTCCCACCTCGGCTTCTCCCTGCACTTCCTGCATCACCACCTGTCCGACCACGAACTGGCCTTCGACTACGCCCGGGCCTACATGCGGATTCTGGCGTCGCTGAAGGTCGGCGGCCGCTTCGCCTACGCCCCGGCCCTGCCGTTCCTGGAGGCGGTGCTGGGGGACGGCTACCGCGTCGAGAGCCGCACCTTCGACGGCTACGGCGGGGGCCTGCCCATCGAGAGCTCCACGGTGGTGACGCGGCTGGCCTAGACCGCCGCCGACGTCATCACCGGGGCGCCGTCGAGGGTGTCGGCGACGGCGGTGAGCGCACGCTCGATCCGGGCGCGCGAGGCCGGGCCGCCGAGCCCGATGCGGACCGCTTCGGGCGGGCCCGCGATGGTGGCGAAGGCGTCGGAGACCACGACCCCTATGCCGCTGGCGCGCAGCTGGATCGCGAACTCCCCCCGCGTCCAGCCGGCGGGCAGGCTCAGCCACAGATGGAAGCCGTCGGGATGGGCGGCGAAGCTTCCCGCCGGCAGCAGGCGTGTGGCCAGGCGCTGGCGGGCGCGGGCCTCGGCGCGAATGGCGTCGCGCACCTGACGGGCCGTGCCGCCGGTGATCCAGCGCGTGGCGATGGCGGCCGTCAGCGGCGAGGCCATTGCGGCGGTGGCGCGGATCGCGGCGCGGACCTTGGCCCCCGACCGACTGTCCGGCGCTACGAGGTAGGCGATCCGCAGGGCGGGCGACACGTGCTTGGCCAGGCCCGCGATGTGGAAGGTGAGTTCCGGTGCGAGGGCGCCCAGCGGCGGCGGGGAGCTTTCCGGCAGCAGGCCGTAGGCGTCGTCCTCGACCATGGGGACGCCGTGGGCGCGGGCGATGGCGACCAGGGCCTCGCGCCGGGCGAGCGACATGGTGGCGGTCGTCGGGTTCTGCAGGGTGGGCGTGCAGCACAGGGCCTTGACCGCGTGCTCGCGGCAGGCGGCCTCGAAGGCGCCGGGCAGAATGCCCTCGGCGTCCATGGCAAGACCGACGACCGTCACCCGAAGCTGGGCGGCCAGGGCCTTGAGGCCCGGATAGGTCAGGGCTTCGGCGCAGATGACCTCGCC
>JAYVDG010000303.1:0-2027 GCA_043749525.1 Phenylobacterium sp. | reverse complement strand
CTGAAATCCCCGCGGAACCTGGCTGCGGCTTTTTTGCGCCGCCGGCGCCGAGGCGGACCGGGGGAAGGCAGCCCCGCATCGCCTGGCCGTCGCCGCGGTAAAGTTCCCGACAAGCAACGCATGGTGGGCTAAGTCTGGATGGCCGTCGCCAAGAGGAGACCAACCTGTCGGTCATCGCCGCGCTGAACCATGTCACCCGGTACCGCTACGACCAGCCGGTCGAGCTCGGCCCGCATGTCGTGCGCCTGCGCCCTGCGCCCCACACCCGCACGTCGATCACCAGTTATTCGATGAAGATCACGCCGGCGGCGCACTTCATCAACTGGCAGCAGGATCCACACGGCAACTGGCTGGCGCGCATCGTCTTCCCCGAACCGACCCGGGAGTGCTGCATCGAGGTGGATCTCACCGCCGAGATGACGGTGGTCAATCCCTTCGACTTCTTCACCGAACCCTATGCCGAGACCCTGCCCTTCGCCTATCCGCCGGACCTCGCCCAGGACCTGGCGCCCTATCTGATGGCCGATGACGGAGGGCCGCTGCTTGACGCCGAGGTCGCCGACCTTCGCCCGGCGGGCCAGGGCACGGTCAATTTCATCGTCGGGCTGAACGCCAAAATCCAGCGTGCGGTGTCCTATGTGGTGCGCATGGAGCCCGGGGTGCAGAGCCCCGACGCCACCCTGTCGCTGGGATCTGGATCCTGCCGCGACAGCGCCTGGCTGCTGGTCCAGGTCCTTCGCCGCCTGGGTCTGGCCGCGCGCTTCGTCTCCGGCTACCTGCTGCAGCTGAAGGCCGATATCGATCCGGTCGCGGGGCCGATCGGAACCCAGACCGACTTCACCGACCTGCACGCCTGGGCCGAGGTCTATATCCCGGGCGCCGGCTGGATCGGCCTGGACGCCACCTCGGGCCTGCTGACCGGAGAAGGCCACATCCCGCTGGCGGCCTCGCCGCACTACAATTCCGCAGCGGCGATCACCGGCGGCGCCAGCCGCCCCGCCGACCATTTCGACTTCTCGATGACCGTCACCCGGCTGGTGGAGCCGATCCGCATCACGCGGCCCTTCGAAGAGGTGGACTGGAGCGCCCTCGACGCCCTTGGCGACCGGGTGGAGGCCGATTTGCAGGGGCAGGACGTGCGCCTGACCATGGGCGGGGAGCCGACCTTCGTCTCCATCGACGACTTCGAGTCGGCCGAGTGGAACATCGACGCCTCGGGCCCCACCAAGCCGATCATCGCCGAACAGATGCTGCGGCGCCTGCGCAACCGGTTCGGCGACGGCGGCCTGATCCATCACGGCCAGGGCAAGTGGTATCCGGGCGAGCCCCTGCCCCGCTGGGCGCTGGGACTCTACTGGCGCCGTGACGGCCTGCCGGTGTGGCGGGGCGAGCCGGACCTGTCCGACGAACGGCCGCGCGCGGCCTCGGTCGCCGACGCCCGCAAGCTGATCCAGAACCTGGCGTCGCGGCTGGGGATCGATCCGGGCCTGGTCTTGCCGGCCCGCGAGGACCCGCTGCTGGGGATCAAGACCGAGGCGGACCTGCCGGCCAATATCGAGGTGGCCGACGCCGACCTGGACGGGACAGACGCCCGGGCCAGCCTGCGCCGGACTTTGGAGGGCGGGCTCTCCAAGACCGTGGGCTATGTTCTGCCGCTGCGACGCGCCATCACCGAGGCCGAGGGTGGGGGCTGGCTGAGCGAGCCCTGGGTGTTCCGGCGCGAGCGGCTCTACCTGATCGGCGGCGACTCGCCGATGGGCCTGCGGCTGCCCCTAGGCAGCCTGCTGGCGGTGGCGCCGGAGGACTATCCGAGCATCATTCCGGTAGACCCCTACGAGGCGCGGGGCCTGCTGCCCGACTATGCGTCCCTGGATCTGCCGGACGCGGTTCCGCCTCGGCCCGCGGGCGAGGGGAAGGCGCCGATCGTGCGCACCGCCATCACCATCGAGCCCCGGGGCGGCCACCTCTATGTGTTCATGCCCCCGGTGGCGCGGGTGGAGGACTATCTCGAACTCCTGGCCCAGCTG
>JAYVDG010000302.1:0-2028 GCA_043749525.1 Phenylobacterium sp. | reverse complement strand
GGTAGCTGCCGAAGCCGACGATGGCCGGCCCCCACATCTTCGCGGGTTGGCCGCTGACCTTGGCCATCAGGTCGCAGATGGCGCGCGCGTCGGCCTGCTTCTCGGCCGGTTCGACCCTGGCGAGGAAGGCCTCGACGCTGGCGTCGGTCTCCTGGGTCTTGTTCGGTTTCGACGCCAACGGCCCCTCCGCGACGCTAGATCCTCGCCGGGGTCATCCTCCACGAGAGCAAGTGTATCACCAGCAGCGCCAGGAGGTAGGCGCTGCCCGCCACCAGGAAGATCGGTGTGTAGCCGCGACCGCTGTCGAGGGTCCAGCCGGTGTACTTGGCCATGGCCATGGAGGCCATCGCCCCCAGCATGCCGCCCATGCCGATCACCGAGCCCACGCCGCCGGCCGGCAGCAGATCGGCCGGCAGGGCGTAGAGGGTGGCCGAGAAGCCCTGATGGGCCGCCGTCGCCAGGCCGATGAGAGCCACGGCGATCCAGACGCTGTCGGCCTTGGCGGCGAACATCACCGGGGTGGCGCAAAGGGAGCAGACCAGCATCGTGATCTTGCGCGCAAGATTGACGCTCCAGCCCTGGCGTAGCAACCACGACGACAGCCAGCCACCGCCGACGCTGCCAGCGTCCGACATCAGGTAGATCATCACCAGAGGCGGGCCGAAGGTCTTCAGGTCCAGCTGATAGCGGCGGCCCAGGAAGTCCGGCAGTCAGGAGAGGAACATTCCCCAGATCGGATCGATCATCACCTTGCCGCCGACATAGGCCCAGGTCTGGCGATGGCGCAGCAAGGAGAGCCACGGGACCTTGGGATCGTCGCGGGGAGGATCCTGTTCGATCCAGGCCAGTTCGGCGGCCGACAGCCGCCCGGTCTCCCGAGGCCGGCGATAGATCAGCAGCCAGATCGGCAACCAGATCAGGCCCATGATCCCGGTGGCCAGGAAGGCCGCTCGCCAGCCGAAGGCCAGGGTCACAATCGGTACGATCAGCGGGGTGACGATGGCGCCCACATTGGTGCCCGCGTTGAAAACGCCGTTGGCCAGAGCCCTCTCCTTCTGTGGGAACCACTCGGCCACCGCCTTGACCGCGCCGGGAAAGGCGCCGGCCTCCCCACCCCCAGCATCATGCGGGCGGCCATCAGCTGGCCCAGCCCCCGGGTCATCGAGGTGAGGAGTTGGGCGCTCGACCAGATGACGAAGGCGATGCCCAGGCCGTAGCGGGCGCCGATCCGGTCCACCACCCGGCCGAAGATCACGTAGGAGATGGCGTAGGCGCCCTGGAAACACAGCACCACATTGGCGAAGTCGCTGTTGGTCCAGCCCAGCTCCTTGGACATGGTGGGCTTGAGGATGCCCAGGGTCTGGCGGTCGATATAGTTGAACACCAGGGCCGCGAAGAGCAGCGCCACCACGACCCACCGGTAGCGGCCAACCCTCGGCGCGACGCCGCCTGCTGCTTCGGTCATGTGGTGTCCAGCCCCAACGGCCGCGCCTCTGCGGGCGGGCTCAGGCGCCCAGGAAACCGGTGTCATTGTCGAAAGTAAAGCGTTTCCGCCTGAAACCTCAGCCAAGCTTCGCCGCGTAGGCATCCGGCTTGAACCCCACCAGCAGGTCGCCGCCGAGATCCAGCACCGGGCGCTTGATCATCGAGGGCTGGGCCAGCATCAGGTCGATGGCCTTGGCCTGGTCGAGCTCGGCCTTGTCGGCGTCGGGCAGCTTGCGGAAGGTGGTTCCGGAGCGGTTCAGCAGGACCTCCCAGCCGACCTGCCTGGCCCAGCCCTCCAGCGCCGCGCGATCCACGCCTGCGGTCTTGTAGTCATGAAAGCCGTAGTCGACGCCGTGCGCCTCCAGCCAGGTGCGGGCCTTCTTCATCGTATCGCAGTGTTTAATGCCGTAGATGGTGATGGGCATGGGGTGTCCACGCAAAAGTGCTTCCGCCTGATCTTGCACGATGGCGCGGTGGATTCAATGTGTGAAGCATGGTGGTGGGGTGAGACGCCGTTTTCTCAAGTGAGCCAGTCTTCGCTGC
>JAYVDG010000301.1:0-2032 GCA_043749525.1 Phenylobacterium sp. | reverse complement strand
CGCATGGCGGGTAGGTCGGCGCCCCGGGCCGCCTGAGCGTTGGCGATGGTCGGTTGGTAGGCGTCGATCGCCGGCACCGCGCAGGCCGACAGAGTCAGGAGCGCGGCGAGCGCCGTCAGCCGTTTCATTGGGCGGCCACGGGCGGGCTGACCGGCGCAGGCTCCGCTGCGGGCGCGGCGGCGGCGGGTTCAGGTGCGGCGGCGGGAGTCGGCGCGACGCCGCCGAAGGCCGGGTCGGCGCCCAGGTCGTTCAGGCCGTGCGCCACCACCTGGCGGACCATGGTCTCCACGGCGGCGATGATGTTCTTGGCCTTCACCGCGTTCTCCGGCGGGTTGGTGGCCCCCAGGGTGGTGATGATCGAATGGTGCAGGGTGCGGCTGATCTTCGGCGCGCCCGGGGCCGGGGTGTATTCGATCACGCAGTCATAGTGGTCGGTGACGGTGGTGCCCTTCAGGCCGAAGGTCAGCCCGGTGACGAAACCCTGCGAGGCCGTGCCCGCCGGGGCGGGTAGGTTGTTGATGGTGATGGTGAGCAATCCGTCGGTGGGCGCGTCGCCGACCGCGGAGAACGGGCCGCTCTTCTGGGCGGTGTCGATGACCCAGGCCTTGATCTGGGTGGTGGCCCGCTGATTGGTCGCGCCCTTGGTCTGGAACTCGAAGAGCAGTTGGACCGGCTTGGGTTGGGCGACCTTGACCAGCTGTTCCGGCGTGAGATCGGCCAGGGAGGTGTCGATATAGGAGGCGGCGAAGGCCGCCGTGCCAGCCATCAGGCCCACACCCAGGACGAAGGCCGCAAAGAGTCTGCGCACGCGCCGTGCGATTTGCTTGAACATAGATATTTCCCCCGACTTGCAGGTGACCCTGCGCGCGGCGCTCCCGCCACGTTACTGCTGCAACTCTAGGCAGCGGTCTCGGATCGGGCAACGATTTAAGGTCAAGCTTGTTGCGGGGGCCGCCTCGGCCTAAATGGACGCGTCCGCGCGACTGGCGATCAGATGGAGCACCATCGGGAAGCGCGGGCCGCAGGATAGCCGTTCGCCTGGGCGCTCAACCTTCTGGTTTCAGGAGCTCCCATGGTCGATCCCGCCCACTTCGCCGGCTTTGCGCTCATCTGCCTGGGCCTGGTGCTCACGCCCGGCCCTAACATGATCTACCTGGTGTCCCGCTCGATCTCGCAGGGGCGCGGGGCGGGCCTGATCTCGCTAGTGGGGGTGGGGCTGGGCTTCATCTTCTACATGCTGGCCGCCGTGTTCGGGATCACCGCCCTGGTGATAGCCGTGCCCTATGCCTATGACGCCCTGCGGTTCGGCGGGGCGATCTACCTGGCCTATCTGGCCTGGCAGGCGCTGAAGCCCGGTGCCGGCTCGCCCTTCCAGGTGCGCGATCTGCCGGCCGACAGCCCGGCGCGGCTGTTCACCATGGGTCTGCTGACCAACCTGCTGAACCCCAAGGCCGCGATGATCTACCTGTCGCTGCTGCCGCAGTTCATCCAGCCGGAGCGGGGCCATGTGCTGGCCCAGTCTCTAGCGCTGGGGACGACCCAGATGGTCATCGGCCTGACCGTCAACGGCCTGATCATCCTGGCCGCCGGCTCGATCTCCGGCTTCCTGGCCGGCCGCCCCGCCTGGGTGGTCGCCCAGCGGTGGTTCATGGGAACCGTGCTGGGCGGCCTGGCCATCAGGATGGCGATGGAGGCGCGTCGTTAGGCGTCGCGCCTATCCGTTGAGCGAGCCCATCATCCCGGTGGCGTAGCGGTCGCCGACGGAGATGTCGGCCGGGAAGGCGGCGTCGATCTGGGCGAGGTCGGCGGCGCTCAGCACGACATCGGCGGCGCCGGCGTTGTCCTCCAGGTACTTGATGCGCCGGGTGCCGGGGATCGGCACGACGTGTTCGCCCTTGGACATCACCCAGGCCAGGGCCAGTTGCGAGGCGGTGACGCCCTTGGCCTGGGCCAGGGCCTTGACCTTCTCCACGACCGCCAGGTTCCTGGCGAAGTTCTCGCCCTGGAAGCGGGGATTGGAGCGGCGCCAGTC
>JAYVDG010000300.1:0-5872 GCA_043749525.1 Phenylobacterium sp. | reverse complement strand
CCCGGGGCCGCCGACGTGAGCGCGGTTGTATGACGCAAACCCGGCTTCGTTTCAAGCGCCCTGGACGAAAGCTTTTGCGAGCCGCTTGGGCGCCACATTGACCCAGGCCATTCGCATCAGGCCAGACAGGGTCTCCGGCTGCAGGTCGGCGCATTGGACCACGGTCCAGCCACTACGGCCCCAGTAGCCCTCCACGGGGCTCACCACGCCCGGATGGGCCTCTGCAAGGTTGTGCTGGTCCTCGGGGTCCAGCTTCAGGGTGGCGCGCGGCGCGTCACCCATGGTGGCGAAGATCTTGCCCTTCACCCGGAACGAGGTGGAGTCGAAGTGCGGCTGCTCCTCCGCCTCGGGCAGGGCGAGCGCGATGGACCGGATGTCGCCGCAGGTCAGCATGGGCTGAGCCTGACTCGAAAAACGCCGTTAGACCAGACGCGAGCGGTCTTTCGCCGCGCCGATGAAGCTGGCGAACAGCGGGTGCGGTTCGAAGGGGCGGCTCTTGAGTTCCGGGTGGAACTGGACGCCGATGAACCACGGGTGGTCGCTGCGCTCGCAGATTTCCGGCAGGACGCCGTCGGGGGAAAGGCCGGAGAAGGCCAGGCCCGTCTGCTCGATTCGGTCGCGGTAGTCGATATTGACCTCGTAGCGGTGTCTGTGGCGCTCGCTGATGGTCACGTCGCCATAGATCTCGCTGACCTTGGAGCCGGGCGTCAGGATGGCCTCGTAGGCCCCCAGGCGCATGGTGCCGCCCAGGTCGTCGCCTTCCTTGCGGACCTGGCGCTCATTGCCCTTCACCCACTCGGTCATGAGGCCGACGATCGGCTCGGAGGTGGGGCCGAACTCGGTGGAGGAGGCCTCGCCGATGCCGGCCAGGTTCCGGGCCGCTTCGATCATGGCCATCTGCATGCCGAAGCAGACGCCGAAATAGGGGACCATGTGCTCGCGGGCGAACTGGACGGCGCGGATCATGCCCTCCGAGCCGCGCTCGCCGAAGGCGCCGGGCACCAGGACGCCATGCACTTCGGTGAGGCGCTCGGCCACCAGGGCTTCCTCGCGCTCAAAGGCCTCGCCCTCGATCCAGTCGAACTTCACCCGCACGTTCTGGGCGACGCCGCCGTGGATCAAGGCCTCCACCAGGGATTTATAGGCGTCGGTAAGGCCCGTGTACTTGCCGACGATGGCGATGTTCACCTCGCCGTCCGGGTTGGTCAGGGTGTCGGAGATCGACTGCCAGCGCGACAGGTCCGGCGCGGGCGCCGTGTCGGCCATGCCGAACACGTCAAGCACTTCGCGGTCCAGCCCCTGGGCGTGATAGTCCAGCGGCACGTGATAGATGTTGGTGCTGTCCATCGCCTGGATGACGGCGGTCTCGCGGACGTTGCAGAACAGGCCGATCTTGCGGCGCTCGCCCTCGGGGATCGGCATTTCGCAGCGGCACAGCAGGATGTCGGGCTGGATGCCGATTGACCGCAGTTCCTTGACCGAGTGCTGGGTCGGCTTGGTCTTCATCTCCCCGGCGGTCTTGATGTAGGGCAGCAGGGTCAGGTGGATGTAGCAGGCGTGGCCGCGGGGCAGCTCCTGGCCCAGCTGGCGGATCGCCTCGAAGAACGGCAGGCCCTCGATATCGCCGACCGTGCCGCCGATCTCCACCAGGACGAAGTCCACGCCCTCCCCCGGGTCCGACAGCACGAACTCGCGGATCTGGTCGGTGACGTGCGGGATCACCTGGACGGTGGCGCCGTTGTAGTCGCCGCGCCGCTCCTTCTCGATGATGGTCTTGTAGATCTGGCCGGTGGTGATGTTGTCGGCCTTGGTGGCGTTCACCCCGGTGAAGCGCTCGTAGTGGCCGAGGTCGAGGTCGGTCTCCGCGCCGTCGTCGGTCACGAAGACCTCGCCGTGCTGATAGGGGCTCATCGTCCCCGGATCGACGTTCAAATAGGGATCGAGCTTACGAAGGCGGACCTTGTAGCCCCGCGCCTGCAGGAGCGCGCCAAGCGCGGCGGAGGCGAGACCTTTTCCCAAGGAGGAGACCACGCCGCCGGTGATGAAAATGTACCGGGTCATGGGCGTTCAGAGTAGCGGTGATTCGGGGCGTTGGCGCTCAGGTGATTCGCGAAAACCTGTTGAAGAGCGCAAACGCCGCACCCGGCAAGCCATGGGAGATCGCGCCGCAGATGCGGCGATGAGGTCGGCTTGCCCATGAACACCTTGGATCAGGGGTTGGTCGGCGCGGGAGCGGCCGGCGAGGTGGTCCCTTCCGCATCCCCGGTAAAGGGGTTGCGGACCTGCGGGGTCGGCGCGGTCAGCGGCGCGGGGGCCGAGCTGGGGCTGGCCGGAGCCGGTTGGGCCGGCTGGTTCAGCTTGTTGGGGTCGATGGCGTCGATCTTCAGCCGGTCGACGACCGAGTCGGACGCCCGCTCGCGGCCCGACAGCAGGGTGAGCGCCAGGCTGAGGACAAAGAAGGTCGAGCCCAGGATCCAGGTGATGCGGGTCAGCAGGTCGCCGGCGCCGCGGGCGCTCATGAAACCGGACGGTCCGCCGCCCATGCCGAGCGCCCCACCTTCGGAGCGCTGCATCAGCACCACGGCGATGAGGCAGATGCAGACGATGATGTGGATGGTGAGCAGGATGCCAAGCAGCATGTGTACGTCCGGTAGCCTCGGCCGAAGGAACGGAGCCGAAATGAAGCGCGCGCTCTACCACTGAGGCGGACGCAAGGCCATAGCTAGGGCGTCGCACGTTTTGAGCAACCCCATGATTCTGGAAACCGAACGCCTCACCCTCCGCCCTCTTGAGGTTTCCGACGCCGACCTGTTGTTCCCGATGATGAGCGACGCCGAGGTCATGGTGCACTGGGACGTGCCCGAGATCGACGACATCGACCTGATCCGCGCCATCGTGGCGGGACAGGTCGGGGACATGGCCGCCAGCCGCGCCGCGTTCTGGGCCATCCGCACTCTGGAGAGGGCCGACTTCCTCGGCGTCTGCGACCTGTCGGACATCGACCGCTGGCACAAGCGGGCCGAGGTGGGGTTCATGCTGGGGCGCGGCGCCTGGGGCCAAGGCTACGGCCTGGAGGCCATGCGGGCGGTGATCGCCCACGCCGCCTCGACAGGCCTGCGGCGGCTGACGGCGCGGACCCGCCTTGGCAACCGCCGCTCTGACGCCCTGCTGGAGAAGCTGGGCTTCACCGAGGAAGGCCTGCTGCGCGGCCACGTCCTGCGCGACGGTGACCGCCGCGACTGCCGGCTGTTCGGCTTGCTGCTGTAGCCCGAAGGACTATCTGAGAGCCATGAGCGACCATCCGATCCAACTCGCCGGCTTCGACCACATCGTCCTGCGCATCCGCGACAAGGCGACGATGATCGGCTTCTACACCGACGTCCTGGGCTGTTCCGTGGACTGGGACCGGCCGGAGCTGGGTCTTACCCACCTCCGGGCCGGAGTGAACCTGATCGACCTGGTGACCCTGGACGGACCGCTGGGGGCGATGGGCGGCGCGGGACCGGGCGCGGAGGGGCGCAACCTCGATCATTTCTGCCTGACGGTGTCCCCGTTCGACGAGGCGGCGATCCGGGCGCACCTGGTGGCGCACGGCGTGGCGATCAGCGACGAGGGCCCGCGCTACGGCGCGCGTGGCGACGGGCTGTCGCTCTATCTGCAAGATCCCGAGGGCAATACGGTGGAGCTGAAGGGGCCTTAGCCCGCCGCTTCCGGTACGCCCATCGGCTCGGCAGCCGCCCGCTCCTCCAGCAGGCGTTCCTGCGTCCCGCGGCTGAGATAGAGGAAGTTCGCCGGCAGGCCGAGGCGCTGGCTGGCCTGGCAGGGCGCGGAACCCGGGACCGGGATGCGGTCGGCGAGCTTGCCGGCGGCGTTCAGGGCAAGGCGGTCGACGGCCGTCAGGTCGTACTCCGACCCCAGGGCCAGCTTTTGGCGCACGACGTGTGGCAGCAGCGAGACCGAGGCGCGCGCCAGCGCCCGGTGCAGGAACTTGGGCGTCCCCGGCGCGGCCTGCCCCGACTGGATTATGGCCAGGAACTCGGTGACGATGGGGTGCGGCTCGAAGCGCGGCGCCAGCTTCTCCATCATCAACAGGAAGTCGGCGGTGGATTTCGGTGAATATTGCACGCCGTAGAGCTGGGCGATCGGCCCCGCCTCCCCATAGAACCTGGTCTTCTCCGCCTCAGTCAGGGGCGAGACGAAGCGATCATAGGCGTTGAGGAAGCCGTAGCCGGCCGTGGCGCTGACCCAATCCAGCAGCTCAACGTCGAGGGCCTTGTAGGCCTCGCCCGACGGCGTCGTCCCTGTCACCCGGCTGTGCATGTTGGTGACCCCCTGGATCACCCGGCGCGCAGCGCTTTGGGGTCCATACACCCCGACCATGGCCGCCACGCCGGTGCGCTTGGACCGGCCGATGGGATCGACCTTGAAAGTCGAGTGATCCCAGACCCCGGCCCGGATGCGGGCGTCGGCGAACTCCAGCAGCACGGCCGCCACCCCGCCGACGGCGAGCGCGAAAGGGTTCTTGTAGACGCGCCAGTGGACCGAGCCGGGATGCAGATAGGCGGGCTCGCCGGCTGGCTGCCCATAGTCGATCTTCCAGCCGAGATAGGAGATCATTTCGGTCACGGACGGACTCCAGTGTGGCGAGGCGCTTCGATCCGGAGGATCGTCGCGATGCGGGTCCTGCGTTCAAGCTATCGAATCCGACAGGCCCCAACAGAGGGATTTGCATGGCGCCGCCGCGTTTCATGGTTGAACGGCTGGACTGGCGGGATCGTTCGCTGAGCGAAATCGTGCTGCCCGACGGGGTGCTGCGCGCCACTCTGGGCCTCGGCTCGGGCCTGACCCGCAGGCCGGGCGATCCGCCGGGACGGCTGTGGGCGCTCGGCGACCGGGGCCCGAACCTGACGGTCAAGCTGGCGCGCAAGGTCTAAGGCGTGAAGGGCCTGGGTCACCTGAGCGATGTGCCGGGCGCCAAGATCCTGCCGATGCCGCAGATCGGGCCGAGCCTTTCGGAACTGCAGATCACCGGCGACCGGGTCGAGTGGCTGCGGATCTTGCCGCTTCGCGCGGCCTCGGGGGCGCCTGTCACCGGTCTGCCCCTGCCCGGCGGCGATGTCGCGGCGATGGAGCCGCTGTTCGACCTTGAGGGCCACCCGCTGGGCGCCGATCCGAACGGCGCCGACAGCGAGGCGGTCGTAGCCCTGGCTGACGGGTCGTTCTGGGTGGCCGAGGAATATGGGCCATCCCTGATGAGGGTGAGCGCGGGGGGCGTGGTGGAGACTCGCTGAACGCCGGAAGGCCTGAGTATGCCAGGCGCCGTGGATCTGCTGCCGGCCATCGCGGGACGCCGTCGACTCAATCGCGGCTTCGAGGGCCTGGCGGTGTCGGCCGACGAAACGCGTCTCTATGCCGGGTTCCAGAGCGCCTTCGAGGGCGACGACGCCTACGCCACTCGACTCTGGACCCTGGACGCGACGACGGGCGCCCTGGTGGCCGAGCACAGCTATCCCTTCGATCCGCCGGAGAGCTTCCGGCTTGACGTCGCGGCGGGACCTGTGGAGCCCGGCGACCTGAAAATCGGCGAACTGCTGTGCGTGGGAGCTGATCGACTGCTGGTGCTGGAGCGCATCTCGCACACCAGCAAGATCTACGCGGTCGATCTGACGGGCGGCGGCCTCCTGGCGAAGCATCTGATCTTCACCAGTGACGACGCCCCCAATATCGCCCCGGACCTGGAGGGCATGATCGCGCTCTCGGACCGCGAACTGCCGCTGGTGAACGACAACGACTTCCGCATCGAGGGCGTGGAGACGCGGTTCTTCCGGGTACGGTTCGACCAGGCGGTGTTCTAGACCGCTGCGATGATCCC
>JAYVDG010000299.1:0-2033 GCA_043749525.1 Phenylobacterium sp. | reverse complement strand
CGTCGATGGCCATGAAGGCCTCGGTGAGGCCTAGCCACTTCAGGGCCCGGAAGGCCTCCCGGCTTTGCGGTTGGAAGAGGGCGTCCTTGGTCCAGTTCTCCGGGTGGGCGGCGTCGCGGGGCTCGGGGATGACGTTAAAGTCGCCGGTCAGGACCAGGGGCTCCTCATAGGCCAGCAGCTCGCGGGCGTGGGCGTTGAGGCGCGCCATCCAGCGGAGCTTGTAGGGGAATTTCTCGGTGTCGATGGGGTTGCCGTTGGGCAGGTAGATGGAGGCCACGCGGACCGGATTGGGGCCGGAGACCACGGCCTCAATGTAGCGGGCGTGGTCGTCGGCGTCGTCGCCAGGCAGGCCCTTGCGGACGTCCTCCAGCGGCCTCTTGGAGAGGAGGGCCACGCCGTTATAGGTCTTCTGGCCGTGCACGGCGACGTTATAGCCAAGGCGTTCAAAGGCTTCGGTGGGGAACTTCTCGTCGACGCACTTGATCTCCTGCAGGCAGGCGACGTCGGGCGAGACCTCCTCGAACCAGCGCAGCACGGTCTCGAGGCGGGCGTTGACCGAGTTGACGTTCCAGGTGGCGATGTTCATGGGCGTCCTTCGGCGTGGTCGGGTGTCCCGGTCTAGCCTCTTGAGCGCCCGGCGAACAAGCGTCCGCTAGAGCCCTTTAGGGTCAGATGAAAATCTGACCCGTTCAAAAGGGCTCTAACTCCAAGAAGATAGCGCGCGTCGGGCGGGCTAACCGGTGTCCACTTAACCCTGACGCGCGCTAGCGCCACACGCGACCGATGACCGCCCGACCGGCGATTCAGTTTGACGGGCGGGGGCCGGATGGGGACCTTGCGGCCATGTCAGGGGCCCCCCGAAAAAGACCGCAACTTTCGCGTCGCGCGCGGATGATCTGTATGGGCGTGGCCACCGGCGTCTGCCTGATCCTGGCCCCGTTCGGCGCGGTGGGCGCGCTGTTCTCGCCCCTGGTGTTCGACCACCAGGGCAATATCCTCAACCCCCTGGCCTGGCTGGCCTTCCTGATGATGGTCCTGTTCTGGATCGTCTGCCTGATCGGGCCCTTCGGCGCCTGGGTGCTGTTCAAGCGCGACCAGGAGCCGCTGGCCTGGGCCGCCATGGCCGCGCCGCTGGCCTGGCTGACGGTGCTGGCGGCGATCCTTCAGTTCATTCCAGGCTAGCCGCGGCGGTCCCCAGGATCATCGTCCAGCCCTTGCCGGTCTGTTCGAGATAGGCGTCGTCCACGCCCTCGTGGGTCAGGGTGAGCAGGCTGCTGGTTCCGTCGGCGACGATGTCCAAGGCCACGGTGCTGTTGGTGGGGTCGTATTTCGGCACGGCGAACTGGAAGACCAGGCGGTGAGGGCGGTTCAGCTCCAAGATATGCTCGATATCCTCGCCGTCGCGGCGGTCGACGAAGGTGTAGGCTCCGCCGACACGCGCCTCGATGTCGACGCGGACCATCTCACCGGTGGGCGTGGCGAACATGAACTTCGCGGCGATGGCGGGATCGAGGAAGGCGTCGAACACCCGCTCTGGGCTGACGCTGAAGCGGCGGGTCACGGTGACGGTGTGGGTTTTGGTCATCGGGAAGCGTCCTTGTCCTGGGTCTGGAAGATGGCGTCCAGGCTGTCGAGCCGTTGTGTCCACAGCGCGTGCTGGGTCTCGATCCAGGCCTGGGCGGCGTCGAGGGGGGCGGGGTTGAGGGTCAGCAGGTGCTCGCGGCCGGCCCGGCGGCGGACCACCAGCTCGGCGCGCTCCAGCATGCGGATGTGCTTGGAGACCGAGTTCAGCGAGATGTCGAAGGGGGTGGCGAGCTCCGTCACCCGAGCCTCGCCCCGGGTCAGCCGCGCCAGGATCGCGCGGCGGGTAGGGTCGGCGAGGGCGATCAGGGTGTTGTCGAGCTGAGCGGCGGCGTTCATTCACCTATTTGGATGAATATATGCTCATGAGTCAAGGCGGCGGGCAGACGGGTGCTTGTCAGATGGAAAAGCTCACGCCGCAGCCGCAGCTGGACTTGGCGTTGGGGTTGCGG
>JAYVDG010000298.1:0-2035 GCA_043749525.1 Phenylobacterium sp. | reverse complement strand
CACGGCAATCCGCCGGTCGCCGGCAGCAAGCTGGCCGATTGGCTCACCCGAGCCAATGCGCGCGCCTCCGTCGCCGAGACCACGGCGGAAGCCGGCGCGGCGGCCGCCGCCTCCGCCATGCCCAATGTCGCCGAGCTGGTGAAGCAGGGCCGGTTCAAGCGCGAGTACCGCGACCACCGCCTGGAATGGATGATCAAGAGCGGCGGCGCCCAGGTCGTCATGGACGGCCTGGCCCGCGACAACATCCGCTTCAGCCCGACCTTCCGTTGAAACCTGTGCCCAGGTCGGCCCGAAGTGGGGGGAATATCCGCCGTGTCGGCGCCTGGGAGATCCCGATGAAACTCGCCCCTCTGTTCGCCGCCCTGTTGCTCGCGTGGCCCGCCGCGGCCGCCGCCTTTGATCCTGGTCCCGCCGTCGGGTCCCGCATCCCGCCCATCGCGGCCCATGACATGGCCGGCAAGCCCGTGACCGTCAGGGGTCTGTCAGACAAGAACGGCGTGGTGCTGGTCTTCTTCCGATCGGCGAAGTGGTGCCCCTATTGCCAGAAGCAGCTCATCGAGCTGAAGGACGCCAAGGCGCCGCTGGCCCAGCGCGGCTACCGGCTGGTGGCCCTCAGCTACGATCCGCCCGAGGTCCTGACCCGCTTTTCCGAACAGCGGGAGATCCCCTACGCCTTCCTCTCCGACACGGGATCGGCGACCATCGACGCCTTCAAGCTGCGTGACCCGCAGTACAAGCCCGACAGCTTCGCCTATGGCGTCCCCATGCCCGCGATCTTCGTCATCTCGCCGCGGGGCGTCGTCCAGGCCAAGCTCGCCGAGGAGGGCTACAAGACCCGCCCGCCCGTCGCCGCGGTCCTGGCGGCCGTCGATGGGCTGAAGAAATAGGCTACAGCCGGCTGGCGAAGGCCTCCACCACGTTGTTGCCGGTGGGATCCACCACCTTGGGCCCCACCACCTGCTTGGCGAAGTCCGAGGTGATATAACGGAAGTCGGGTTTCTCGGCGGTGGCGGCGCCCAGGATCACCTCGGCGATATCGGCGCCGGTCTGGCCGTACTGGGCGAAGACCCCGGTGCTGGCGCCCATGTATTTGGCGACGATGGCGTCATAGGGCGGCGCGTAGGCCGAGAGGTCGCTGACCGAGCGCACGCTGTTGACGAACTCGGTGTTGATGGGGCCGGGCTCGATCAGGCTGACCTGCACGCCGAGCCTGCGGGCCAGGGGCGCCAGGGACTCCATCATCCCCTCCACCGCGAACTTGGCGGCGCAGTAGGCGTCGTTGAATGGCTGGCCGATCAGGCCGCCGACGCTGGTCACCGAGATGATCCGCCCCGAACCGCGCGCGCGCATGTGCGGGAACACCGCCTTGGTCATCCGCCAGACGCCGAAGAAGTTGATCCCCATGGTGCGTTCGAGGTCGGCGTCGGTAGTCTGTTCCAGACTGCCCAGGAACCCGGCCCCGGCGTTGTTCACCAGCACGTCGATGCCACCGTGCTTGCGGATCACCTTCTCGACGCAGGCCGCGATGGACTTCTTCTTCTGGACGTCAAGTTTCTCGACCTCGACCTTCACCCCCGCCGCCTTGGCCTGGGCCAGCAGGTCCTTCTTCTTCGACGTGTTGCGCATGGTGGCCACGGTGATGTAGCCGGCCCGCGCGAAGGCGATAGCCGTGTGCAGGCCCACACCGGTGGAGGTCCCGGTGATCAGGACCACGGGTCCGCTGTTGCTCTTGCTCATGGTCGTTCCCCCGGCGGCTCGGATCGGCCGCGCTCAAAGGGACCCTAGCTCGGCTAGAGCAGCGCCTCCAGAGCCCGCCGCTCCTCGCCAAAAGGATCAGACTCAACGGTGGCCGCGACGGTGTCGAAGACCATGGTCTGGCGGGCTTCGCCGTCATAGGCGGGCCAGACCGGCAAGCCGCGATGGTTGGGATTGCCGGTGCGCGCGAAGGCGATCCAGGCGTCCATGATCTCGCCCTCCAACCGTTCCACTTCCGGGCCGGCGCCGGCGAAGTTCACCTGGCCCTCGATCTTCGTCG
>JAYVDG010000297.1:0-5879 GCA_043749525.1 Phenylobacterium sp. | reverse complement strand
TGGCCGAGCGCTGGACCACCAGCGCCGATGGCAAGACCTGGACCTTCTATCTGCGCGATGCGGTGTGGTCCGACGGGGTGCCGGTCACCGCCGACGATTTCGTCTTCTCCCTGCGCCGCATCCTGGATCCGAAGCTCGCGTCGGAGTATGCGTCGCTGATCTACTTCATCAAGAACGCCCAGCCGGTGAACGAGGGCAAGCTGCCCGGTACGGCGGTCGGCGCGCGCGCCATCTCGCCCAAGGTGCTAGAGATCACCCTGGAGCACCCCGCCCCCTACATCACCGAGCTCGCCAAGCATCAGACCATGCTGCCGGTGCCCAGGCACGTGGTGGAGAAGTGGGGCGACGCCTGGAGCCAGCCGGCTCACTACATCTCCAACGGCCCCTACATGCTGAAGAGCTGGGCGCTCGGCGACCACGTCGGCGTGGTGAAGAACCCGCGCTTCTATGACGCCAAGAACGTCTGCATCGACCAGATCAACTACTACCCCACCAACGACGCCATCGGCGCCGAGCGCCGCGTGCTGCGCGGCGAGCTCGACATGAACGCCGACATCCAGTCCAACCGCATCGCCTTCCTGCGCCAGCGGATGCCGGAATACGTCCACACCAACACCTATCTCGGCGTGGCCTACCTGGCCTTCAACTCCGCGATCCCCGCCTTCAAGGACAAGCGCGTGCGCCTGGCCCTCGACATGGCCATCGACCGTGAATTCATCACCGGCAAGCTGCTGCGTGGCGGCCAAACCCCGGCCTACACCTTCGTGCCGCCGGGCGTGGCCAACTACGTTCCAGCCGCCGCGCCGATCTGGTCGACCTGGCCGCTGGAACGCCGACAGGTCGAGGCCCGTCAACTGCTGGCCCAGGCCGGCTATGGCCCCAACAATCCGCTGAAGATCGAGATCAAGCACCGCAACACCCCCGACCCGATGCTGTTCATGCCGGCCATCCAGGCCGACTGGAAGGCCATCGGCGTGGACGCGGCCCTGGTGCAGAACGAGACCCAGATCGCCTATGCCGCCTATCGCTCGCGGGACTTCCAGGTCGCCGACGCCGCCTGGATCGCCGATTTCAACGACGCCATGAGCTTCCTCTATCTGCAGCAGTCGTCGACGGGGTCGCAGAACTACGGCGACTACAAGAACCCGGTGTTCGACGCCCTGCTGGCCCGCGCCGACAACGAGAGCGACGTCAAGGTTCGGGCCGGCTACCTCGCCCAGGCCGAGCACATCATGCTGGAGGACGCCACGGTGGCGCCGGTGTTCTTCTACGTGAACAAGAACCTGGTCTCGCCGAAGATCACCGGCTGGAAGGACAACCTCGTCGATCAGCATCGGTCGCGCTGGCTCTGCATGGCGCGTCCGGCCGACTGATCGCCTGCCTGATCGACCCAAAATCCGGCGCCGCGGCGGGCGGCCCGGAAACGAGCTTGGGCCAGATAAGGCCTGGCCCGCCACAATCGCCCACAGACGCCTGCGCAAATGAGATCATCGTTGCCTCGCGCCCCGAACATAATGCCCGGCCGGCGCAAAATCCGTTAGCCTTGTCCCAATGTCCTAGGGGGCGGGGCTGGGATCATGACGGGTTTGGACCAGACGCGACGGGGCCTGATCGCGGGCCTGGCGGCGACCGGCCCGCTGGCCGCCTGCGCCACGGCCCTGCCCAGTCCGCGCCGGATGATCCAGGTCAACCTCACCGAAACGCCCCTGCCGCCGGTCAACGCGCCCAACCCGCCGCCGCCCGCGCCGGACACCGCCCTGCAGGCCGGCTTCGACCCGGTCCAGCGGATGACCGTGCCGGTGATGGTGGAGGGCAAGGGTCCCTTCACCTTCGTCGTCGACACCGGCGCCAACCATTCGGTCCTGGCCATCGAGACCGCGCAAGGGTTGAATTTGCCCAGCGGCGGGACCGCGGCGATCCACGGCATCGCCGGGGTCGAACCTGCCGAGACGGTCTATGTGCGCCAGATGACCATCGGCAGCGTGGCGACCAAGCGCCTCCGCATGCCCCTGGTCTCGCGCCGCAACCTGGGGGCCGACGGCCTGCTGGGGGTCGATGTCCTGACTCGCCGCGACGTCCAACTCGACTTCGAGCGCAACCGCTTCAACATCGCGCGGTCGGACTCCAGCTTCCGGCAGGTCGCCACCAACGGCGGCTCGGGGCGGTTGGCGCTCCCCGGGGTCGATCCCCACCTCGTCGTGGTGCCGGCCCGCTACCGATTCGGCCAGCTCACCATCATTGATGCGGAGGTCGGGGTCGGCCTGCCCATCACCGCCTTCCTGGACTCGGGCGCCCAGTCGACGGTGGGCAACCTGGCCCTGCGCAGCGCGGCTTTCCTGCAGGAGCCGGGCCTGGCCTTGAAGACCCTGCGGGTTCAGCTGGTCAGCGCCACCGGCCAGACGGTCTCCGGCGATCTGGCGCGCCTGCCCGATCTGCGCCTGGGGGGGCTACGGATCGGCAACCTGTCCTGCGTCTTCGCCGACCTGCACACCTTCAAGATCTGGGACCTGGTGGACCGCCCGGCCATCCTGATTGGCATGGATGTCATGCGGCACTTCAAGACCATCGAGCTCGACTTCGGCCGCCGCGAGGTGGTGTTCGAGACCGGCGCCAAGGCGTCCCCGTCAGCCGTGGGCCTGCCGGCCTCGGCGCCGCCCAGCTAGACCAAATCCCTCACGTCATCCCGGCCGCAGCGAAGCGGAGAGCTGGGACCCAGGGGCCGCAATCAATCCCCTGGGTCCCGGGTCGCCCGGGATGACGGATAAAAAGTTGGGGCGACCCACGGATCGGGTCAGAAAGCCCCAGGCCTCGGGGCCAGCACCGCGGCGTGGCCTTCGCTGCGCAGGCGTTCGTCCACCAGGCCGTCCAGGGTGCTCTGGGCGCGCGGGTCGCCCATGATCCAGGCTGCGGCCGCCAGCGTCTTCAGCGACGTCGCAGACACCCCCAGCGCGCCCTCCAGGGCCTCGAAGGGCGAGCTCTGCTTGGTCATCCGCTTCAGGCGCACGTCGCCCTTCAGGTCGGCCAGGGCCTTGGCCTTGTCGACAGCCTGATAGAAGCCGCCGATCTCGTCCACCAGACCCAGCTGACGCGCCTGGGCGCCGGTCCAGACCCGGCCCTTGGCGATCTCCCGCACGCGGTCCACCGGCAGGTGACGGCCGTCGGCCACGCGGGCGATGAAGTTGGCGTAGATCTGGTCCATCCAGTGGGCGAAGGCCGCGCGGTCGCTGGCCGAGAACTCCTGGCCCATGCCGAAGGCGCCGGCATAGGGACTGCCCACCGAGGTCTCGCGTACATCGACCCCGTACTTGGCCAGCGCCGGGCCCAGGGCGAACTTGCCGCCATAGACGCCGATGGAGCCGGTCAGGGTCGTGGGCTGGGCGACGATCGCCGAGGCCTGGGACGAGATCCAGTAGCCGCCCGAGGCCGCATAGGTGGCCATGGACACCACCACCGGCTTCCTGGCCGCCTTGGCCGCGCGCACTGCGGCCAGGATCTGCTCGGACGCGGTGTCGGACCCGCCGGGCGAGTTCAGGCGCAGGACGATGGCCTTGACGTTCTTGTCGTCCACCGCGTCGTAGATCGCCTTGG
The DNA here is from genome assembly GCA_043749525.1 of Phenylobacterium sp. Classification (GTDB taxonomy): domain Bacteria; phylum Pseudomonadota; class Alphaproteobacteria; order Caulobacterales; family Caulobacteraceae; genus Phenylobacterium. The sequence continues at coordinate 2,291 of JAYVDG010000297.1, read as the reverse complement.
AGAGGTCGTCGGAATAGATGGTCGAGCCGCCGGAGAACGGATTGCGGGTTCCGTCCTTGCCGGTGACGATCGCGCCCTCGCCCTCGATCACCGCGATGGTGGGGCCTGAGCCTGTGCTGCGCTCACGGTTGGCGCGCATGTAATCGGTGAAGTCCACCAGCTTGGCGCCGTCGCCGGCCTTGGCCAGGATCGCCGTCTCGGCGTCCTTCACCTGGCCGACCTTGTCGATCAGCCCCAGCTTGGCGGCGTCCTCGGCCAGATAAGGCCCGGCCTCGATGGCGGCCTGCAGGGCGGCGGGGTTCTTCTTGCGGTCGATGGCCGCCGTGGTCAGGCCGGTGCGGTAGACCGAGCCCATCCAGGACAGGGTCGATTCCTTGTGAGCCGGCGTATAGTCGTCGTGCAGATACGGATTTACCGCGTTCTTGTACTCGTAGCGCTGCTCGTAGTCGGCCTTGACGCCGTACTTGTCGAACAGCCGCTTGAAGAAGATGTCCTCATTGGCTAGGCCCGTGACCTGGAACGAGGCGCCCGGTTGCATCCACAAGTTTCCGGTGGACGCCCCCAGCATGTAGGTCGCGGTCACCACGCCCGACGGATAGAGGCCTTGGCTGTGGGCCAGGAGCGGCTTGCCGGCGGCCTGGAAGTGCTTGAAGGCCAGGCGCAGTTCGTCGGCCTGGGCCGGCTCCATGCCACCCTCGGGCAGGCGCACCAGCACGCCCTTGACCTTGCCGTCGGTCTCGGCCCGGCGAAGGGTCTCGATTACCGACATCACCGACATCGACTTGCGCCCGAAGGCGGCCAGCGGATTGGAGGGATCCTGGTCGGATAGGGAGTCGCGCAGGTCCAGCGACAGCACCGCGTGCGACGGCGTCGCCTCGGGCCGCGTGGCGTTGGCCGCCATCGAGATCAGCAGGAAGGGCACGCCCACGAGGAAAAGCACCAGGCCCGCGAAAACGCCGGCCGCGGTGATCAGAAACTGCTTCATGGGAATCCCGCGCGAGAAAGTCGCCTTAAGCTATATGAGGGCGCGTTTCGTTCAAATGAAGTCCCTGCAATCCGCGCGGGAGAATTGGGTTCTGCCGGATGGCCATCCAAACCCGCCCGTCCCGGCGACCGATCTTCGGCGGCGCGAAGCAGCCAAGGCCGGGATCCAGGTCATAGGTCACGACCTGGGCCAGGAATCCTGAAAGCGGTGGATGTATCTGGGTCCCGGCCTTGGCCGGGATGAGCCGAATATTGTTAGGCGGCCAGCGCCAGGCTCTTGGGCAGCACGTTGTCCAGGGACAGCAGGCTGACGATACCTTCGTCGGTGGACATCACCGCGTCGACGAATTCGCGCACCTGGTCGGCGCCCACATCCGGCGGCTCGTGCAGCATGTTCTCGGTGACCGTAAGGATGTCGCAGACCGCGTCCACCAGCAGGCCGACTTCGCGGTCATGGATCTGGGTGACCACCACGACCGAGGACTGGTTCGGCGTCGCCATGCCCAGGCCCAGGCGCGAGGCCAGGTCCACGACGGGCAGGATCGAGCCGCGCAGATTGATCATGCCCAGCACGTGGGACGGGGCGTGGGGCAGCGGCGTAGACGCTGTCCAGCCGCGGATCTCGCGCACCGACATGATGTCGATGGCGAACTGCTGCCCGCCGGCCATGATGGAGATCAGCTCGGCGCCGACATGCGGCAAACCCCCGGTCGCTTGCATCAGAACTTCCCCGTTAGATGGCCTCTAGAGCGTTTTCCGATAAGTGTGAGACGGCTATCGGGTCGAAAAATGCTCTAAACTTTTGAATTAGAGCCCTTTTTTATCCGAGCCGATCGGATCGGAAAGGGCTCTAGCGCCGTTGCGCACGACGCCATCCCCAAGTCTGGACCGCTGTGGTTAATGTTTCGGAAATCGCACGGGAGAAGCCGCGACGTCGGCGGCGCGGCGCGTTGTCGCGCTTGCCGGGCCACATCGGTGGTCCTGGATGGTTTGCGGGGAAAGACATGATCCCGCCGGGGCGGGAAAGTGATTGGTCGTGGGTGCAGTCCCCCAGACACTCTTCTCCGAAGCTTCAACCTGTCTTGGTTTGATCCTTTAGCCAGCGCTGCATGCATCGACCCTCGGTCACCAGCGTTGGGATGGCTCGCTTCGGAACGGGTTCATCAAAGAGGGTCAACGCTTCCTCAAGCGCTCCAAGTCGAAAGAGGGTCATCGCCAGGACGGTCAGGTTCGGTTTGCTCCACGAGCCTGTTGTGCCTCTCCCATACCACTTTGACGCCTGGTCCTCGAGCGACTGAACTCGCTCA
>JAYVDG010000296.1:0-5898 GCA_043749525.1 Phenylobacterium sp. | reverse complement strand
TGCGCGCCGAACTGGTGGCCGCCCAGCGCCGCGGCGACCTGCAGCGCGCCTCGGAGATCGCCTATGGCGAAATCCCCGGCCTCGAACGCCGCCTGGCCGAAGAGGAGGCCCAAGAGCCCACCGACGCTGTCAGTCCCGAGGTTGTCGACGCCGAACAGATCGCCGCCGTGGTCAGCCGCTGGACCGGCATTCCCGTTGAGCGGATGCTGGAGGGTGAGCGCGAGAAGCTGCTGAAGATGGAAGACAGCCTGCGCCACCGCGTGGTCGGCCAGGAGGAGGCGCTGGTCGCCGTCTCCGACGCCGTGCGCCGCGCCCGTGCGGGGTTGCAGGATCCGGCCCGTCCCATCGGTTCGTTCCTGTTCCTCGGCCCGACGGGCGTGGGCAAGACCGAGCTCACCAAGGCGCTGGCCGAATTCATGTTCGATGACGAGGCCGCCATCACCCGGATGGACATGAGCGAGTACATGGAGAAGCACTCGGTCAGCCGCATGATCGGCGCGCCCCCCGGCTATGTCGGTTACGACGAGGGCGGGGCGCTGACCGAGGCCGTGCGCCGCCGGCCCTATCAGGTGGTGCTATTCGACGAGGTGGAGAAGGCCCACCCCGACGTCTTCAACATCCTGCTGCAGGTGCTGGACGACGGCCGCCTGACCGACGGGCAGGGCCGCACGGTCGACTTCCGCAACACCATCCTGATCATGACCTCCAACCTCGGCTCGGAATTCCTGGCCGGTCAGTCGGAGGGCGAGGATGTCGAGGAGGTGCGGCCGATGGTCATGGACGTCGTGCGCCGCCACTTCCGGCCCGAGTTCCTGAACCGGATCGACGAGATCATCCTCTTCAAGCGGCTGGGCCGTTCGGAGATGGACAACATCGTCGGCATCCAGATGCAGCGGGTGGAGAAGCTGCTGGCTAACCGGCGGATGTCCATCGCCCTGGACGCGGCGGCCAACCACTGGATCGCCGAGCGCGGCTACGACCCGGTCTATGGGGCGCGGCCGCTGAAGCGGGTGATCCAGAAAGAACTGATCGACCCCATCGCCAAGAAACTCCTGGCCGGCGACTTCCAGGACGGCTCGGTGATCGAGGTCGGGGCCACCGAAGAGGGGCTGCAGATCGGCAAGGCCAAGGTCCACTGATCCCGGAAACGAAAAAGGCCCCGCTCATCGCTGAGCGGGGCCGAATTCTAGTCCAGGTCAGGCCAGCCTAGAGCCGGCAGCGAACCCAGGAATAGCCGCTATAGTACATATCCCGGGCGGGGTTGTAGCTGCGATAGCGAACCTGACAGGCGCGGACGTGGCCGTACCAGCCGTTGTTGTGGCGCCAGTGACGCGGCGGCGGAGCCGGATAGCGGCCCCACTGGTTGTCCCAGCGGCCGTAGCGGCCGTAGCGGTCGTCGTGTCGATCATCGCGTCGATCATCGTGGCGGTCGGTGACGTTCGGAACGCCGTCCCGATCGCGGTCGCCGTAAGGCCGGGGCTGCGCGGAGGCCGCGCCAACGCCGACCGAGGCGGCGATGGACATGGCGGCCAAGCCGATCGTGATGAGTTTACGCATCAAGTGTCTCCCGTGAGCTATCCGTCCCAATGGGTTTAACGCCCTGGTAATGGGTTAGTTCGGCAAAACCCGCCGATCTGTGCTATAGAGGCCTATGACTGATCGCGCCCCTGCTGTTCGCGACTGCGAACGTTCGCGCGTTTTCCAAGACCAGTAAGGAGTCGGCACGATGCCCGAGGAACAATTCATCCAGATGTACGTCCGCGATTTCGCCACCATGGCGTCGCGGGTCGAGGCCGGGTCCGACATCGAGGCCCAGCTCAACAAGCGCATCTCGGAAACCCGTTCGCATGCCGCCCTGATGGACGCCCGCAAGGCCGAGGGTCACCTGGCCGCCGTCATCGACCGCCTGCGTTCGGAAGCCAAGAAGGACGCGTCCCAGGCGGTGAAGAACACCCCCGACCCCATCGCCGCCGCCGCGCGTCGCCAGGAATTCCTGGTGCGGGTGGCCGACATGCTCGACTCCGAGCTGGCCGAACCCGAGAAGCGCGGCGCCGCTCGGTTCTGAAAGCCGCGCGCGGCTTTCAGAAGTCCGCTCATCCCGGCGAAGGCCGGGACCCAGGTACATCCACCGTCCTCAGGATAGCTGGCCCAGGTCGTCACCTACGACCTGGATCCCGGCCTTCGCCGGGACGAGCGGATTACAGCTCGATCGCCACCGGCTTGCCCGCGCGGATTTCCACGCGGCGCATGATCGCCATGTCGGGGCCTTCGCCGCCCACGGGCTTGGCGACCGTGATCACGAACCACGCCCCATTGGCCAGGCCCTGGAAGCTGAAGTGGTCGGAGGCGTCGCAGGTCGTGCGGCGCACGAAGGCCGAATAGTCGCCGTTGGGGGCCGAGGGCGTGCGGGCCCGTACCTGTTCGGCCGGCAGGGCCGAGCGGTCGGGCGAGTTGTAGAGGATGGTCATCCGCCGGCGCGTCCACAGGGTCTCGGGCGTCAGCACCACGCCGGCCCCGGCGCAGGTATAGCGCGCCACGCCGCTGCGGAAGGTCATGCGCCCATCGATCCGGCCCTTGCCGGGGATCGCCGACCAGGCGAAATCGCCCGGACGGAACAGGCCGGCCGACGGCGGACCGCCCGTACCCGGCGGCGGCGGCGGCGGCGGACCCAGCGGAGCTGTGGTGGCGCAGGCCGAAAGCCCGAGGAGGGCGGCGGAAATGATCAGGAGACGGGCGGGGGTCATGTCCCGGCCACCATAGGCAAGGGGAGGGCTGTGCGCCAAGGGGGTTCGTCGCGCGCGCGAGATCAGTCGTCGCCGCGAACCTTCCCTCGGGTCGCCTTGACGCCGCCGCGCTTGACCTTGGAGTCCACGCGCCGCGCCTTGGCCGCCTTGCTGACCTTGGTCTTCTTGCGGGGCGGCGGCGGCGGCTTGGCGGCCTCGCGGATCAGATCCAGCAGGCGGGCGAGCGCATCGGCCCGGTTCCGCTCCTGGGTCCGATGGGTCATGGCCACCAGCACCAGCACGCCATCCAGGGTGATCTTGCGCCCGCCCAGCTTCATCAGGCGGATGGCCACGTCATTGGGCAGGGACGGCGAGCCGCGCACGTCGAAGCGCAGCTCCACCGCCGTGGACACCTTATTGACGTTCTGCCCGCCGGGACCCGCGGCGCGAATGAACCGCTCCTGGACCTCGTCGTCGTTCAGAGTGATGTCGGGGGTGACTTCGATCATGGCTTTCAGCGGCGCTTGTGAGCCGCTAGTCTCACATCATGCGCAGCGTAGCGACCCTTATGCAGATTTGCACCGCCCGGCCCGGGCTGGTGGGAACTGCTGTGCGCTAGGACGAGCGAGACACCGCAGACCACCAGCCCCGCCGGCGACGGACGGGGCTTTTTCTTGGGCCCTCTCCGCCGATCCTTTTGGAGAGAGACATGAGCGACATCCTGATCCGGGCCCGAGAGCCTGCGGACATGGCCGACCTGACCGAACTGCTGAACCAGCCGCGCGCCATCTGGGGCACGCTGCAGATGCCCTTCGTCAGCCTGGAGGCTCGCCAGAAGCGCGCGGTCGCCGGCTCGTCGGGCGACCTGCACCTGATGGCGGTGATCGACGGCAAGGTCATAGGCTCGGCCAGCCTCAACCGCTTCGAAAACCGCCGGGCCCACGCCGGGTCCATCGGCATGGCCGTGCACGACGCCTATGCCGGGCGTGGCGCCGGTACGGCCCTGATGGCGGCCCTCGTCGGCCAAGCCGACAACTGGCTGAATCTCAAGCGGCTGGAACTGAACGTCTGGTCCGACAACAGCCGCGCCATCGCGCTCTACGAACGCTTCGGCTTTGAGCGCGAAGGGCTGTTCCGGAACTACGCCTGGCGCGATGGCGCCTATGCCGACTCGGTGGCGATGGCGCGGTTGAAGCTCTGAACATGATCGTCATCCCCGGGCTTGTCCCGGGGACCCATGATCTCCGCCTGCCCTCAGATCGCGGGGCCTGCGCCGCAGGTTCTTGCTGACCACGGAGATCATGGATGGCCGGGACAAGCCCGGCCATGACGGTCAGAAAATGATGGTGCTCACTGGCACGCCAGGCAAAGCCCGCGCGCCTCCAGCGTCACCGCTCGCACGGCATAGCCTGCGGGGGCGGCGGCGGCGATCTGGGCGTCGAGGTCGGGTTCGAACTCCTCGGCCGCGCCGCAGCACTCGCAGATCAGGAAGGCGGCGCGGTGCCCCTGGTCGTCGCGGCGGCAGGGGACATAGGCGTTGAGGCTCTCGATGCGGTGGGCGAAGCCCAGGCGTTCGAGGAATTCCAGGGCGCGGTAGACGGTGGGGGGCTTGGCCGGCTCCCCGTGCGCGCCGAAGGCGGCGATCAGATCATAGGCCTTCAGCGGCCCATGGGCCTCCAGCAGCAGCTCCAGCACCCGGCGGCGGGGGGTGGTCAGGCGCTCCTGGGCCTGCACGCAGCGGCTCTCCGCCGATACCAGGGCATGGCGAAGGTCCACACCCTTGATGCCCGGATGCGCGCCGTCCTCGTGGTGGCACTCGGTTTCCATGCCTATTGGCTACCTGTCCGCGCGGCTTCCCGCAACCAGGGGAATATGGTGTCGCGGGCCCAAAATGCGAAGGCCGGGAGGTGATCCCGGCCTTGCTTGCGTCAGTCTTGAAGTTGAAGTCGGATGGGGGCGGAAAACCGGTCCCCACTTTTCCTCATCCCACTATGCGTCTTCCGCTTCTGAAGGCGGACCACCTTCGCCACCCTCGAAGCTGCGCGGGGCGCGGCGACGCTTGGGCTTGGCGGGGGCGTCCTCGGTCGAGACGACGGCGGCCGGGGTCTCGGCCTTGGGCGCGCGGGGCGCCCGAGTGGTCGGGGCCTTCAGGAAGGCTGGGGCGTGGCTCTCGCCGCCGTCGTCGTCGCGCAGCACCGGGGAGCTGCGGGTTTCGGCGGCCACCAGAGGGACGGCCTGCGGTTCGACCACGGCCAGCGGATCGCGCTCGGGGCGGTCCTCGCGCGGACGGTCGTCGCGGTCGCGCCAGCGGTCGCGGCGCGGACGGTCGTCGCGGTTGCGGTTCTCACCTTGCGGACGGTTCTCGCCCTGAGCGCGGGTCTCACCCTGGGAGCGATCCTCACGGGGGCGGTCATCCCGAGGCCGATCATCGCGGGGGCGGTCGTCGCGATTGCGATTCTCGCCCTGGGGACGGTCATCACGCGGCCGGTCATCACGCGGCCGGTCATCCCGGGGGCGATCGTCACGGGGACGGTCGTTGCGGTCCTGGCGGTCGCCGCGCGGGCGGTCGTCGCGGTTGCGGTCCTGGTCCCGGGGACGGTCGTCGCGGTTGCGATTCTCGTTCTGGGGCCGGTCCTGCCAGCCGGTATTGCTGCGGGCTTCGACAGCCTCGCCGCCTTCGCCGGCAGCCTCTTCCTTGTCGGCCTTTTCAGCCGCGTCGGCGTCGGCCTGGGCCGCGGCCTGGGCGCCGCTCTCGTCCTCGAAGTCGATGTCGAAGCCAGAGGAGAATTGGTCACGACCTAGGATCTCGCTGGCCGCGCGGGTCGGCTGCATGGCGCGGACGACCCGGAAATAGTGTTCTGCGTGCTGCAGGTAGTTCTCGGCGAGGACGCGGTCCCCGGCCGTGGAGGCGTCTCGCGCCAACTGTTGGTACTTTTCGAAGACGTGCTGGGCGTTGCCGCGGACCTTCGAGCCTTCCGGCCCGTTGGAATCGAACGCCCGGTTGGCGTTCTGCTGCTGAGGCTTCCCGCCGCCGCCGCTGCCACCACCGCCGCCGCGATTGCGACCGCGCTGACGTTTCATACCCTTGAAATCTCTCATTATTCGCTAACCGTTCCGCCGGCGCTCCAGCTCATGCCGAGATGCGCGGGCTTGCCTTTTCGTCTTGCTCAGGTCC